>NZ_QZFV01000143.1:0-18460 GCF_003600245.1 Amycolatopsis panacis | reverse complement strand
TGTGTGCGACCACCTCGTGGCGTGCGCCGGACCGGTTTCGGGTCCGTGAAGGGACCCTTCACGGACTCTGAGTCTGTGAAGGGTCCCTTCACGGACCTCCACACCGACTTTGCCGAGACCACAGCCCCAGAGTCCGTGAAGGTGGCCTTCACAGCGCCTGCGGGTCGGTCTCGGGCGGGCACGGAGCAGCCGTCCGGCACGGCGGCACTGTCGAATTGCCTTCGTGGGCATCTCACCGCTTGGGCCTGTTTCTGCTGGCCAGAAGGCCGGCCAGCAGAAATACACACACTAGCCCTGCAACCACTTAAGCAACTCCGCTGATGCCGCTTTCGCAGGTTCGGACAGCGGAGTCGGCATCCCCCAGCGAGCGGCGACACGGATAGCGTTGGCGCAGGCCAGCAACTGGGACAGCTTGCCGGACCGGGTTTGCAGGTCCTCGGCGAACTCTTCTTGAACACGGGCCGCCACGGCCGGGTCCGGAAGAGCCGACTGCCACAAGGTGGCGGCGTCGAGCCCCCGCGGAGCTGTGCCCCAGTCTTCCCAGTCGATCAGGTGTCCTTCCGTCGACAGATTGCCCCAGTGCACGTCAGCGTGCGCAGTAGCCCAGTCGTCCACGATGGTGTCGACCCCGGGGAATACCTCATCGATCCGCTTGGTCAGGTGCGCCTGGGTCATGCCCACACGCTCGGTCGGGTGCTCGGCGAGAGCGGCCAGCGACTGCCGCAGAGTCGCCCACCACTCGTCCGGCAGCGTTTTCGCCGTGATCGGGTCACCTACGACCGGCGCCGAGATGAACTCGACCTCATCGGCTCGCCACGCGAGGCCCCGAGCGTGGTCGACCCACGTTGCGCCTTGAAACCACTCCGGCTTTCGCACGCCCTGGACGGTCGAGGCTGCTTCGAGGCCGACCCAGATCGCGCTGTTGATCCGCCACCGATGCCGCCGCTCAATCCGCATCCACGTGCCGCTGCTCGTGCGGAACCCCTCAGTCGCTCCGGACTCGCCGTAGACCACCGAAGCCCGTTCAAGGTCGACCCCGAAGACGTGCTCGACACGACGGAGGACGTCTTCGTGCTCGTGCTCGCGGATGTCGAAGACACCCGATGGGCCGCGGGAAAGCTGGGAGGACACCCTAAGACCCCTTCCGACGGGCGGTAACCGGACTCCGCGCATCATCCACGAGGCGTGGCCGGTCGATCTCAGCAGGTAACGTGGTCAACCGGGTGCTCCCGCTCGGCCGACCAGGCCGGCGCAACCGGCGTCCAGTTCTTCAGTCAGTTCGGCGCACAGGCCAGTGGCGAGCAACGTTGCCGCGATGGCGGAAGCGTCCAGTCCGGTGCGGCGTGAAACGTGTTCGATGTTCGCCGGGTTGCCGGACAGCAGCAAACGTAACGCGGGTTCGGCCTCGATCGCGAAACCCACGGCCTTCTTGGCCCCCAAGACTTCGACGGTGTCTCCGTTCGTCTCGAAGTACGGCGGGAAATCCGTCATGCACAGGACGTGGCGCGGGGGCCCGAAGACCCCTGCTGTCGTGACGTGGCGCCGCGATCGACGTTCTTGCTCGCGGAGGCGGAGATACGACTCCTGCGAATGGCTGGGCACGAGCGCCGGCACCGTCGACACGAGGTGTGCTGCCTGCGCGGCTTGAGTGGTCGGGCCCGACCACCGGTCCAGGTCGAGTCGGAACTCCTGCTCCTCCCGCGCGTGGTCCGCCACCCAGGCAAGCCAGTCGACACCGGTTCGTTTCACGAGTCCGAACGTGGCGTGCAGGCTGTAGCCTTCGCCGCGTTCGGCTCGGGTGGCTTGATGCCAGTAGCCACGCGGAATATGCATGACGTCGCCGGCTCTCATCGTGCCGGACCACACGACGTCGGCGGGTGCCTCGGTGGGACGCTCGGTGTCTCGATACATGGGCGCGGTGCGCGAGGTTCCCCGGACCTCCCAGGTCTTTTCCCCGCCGAGCTGGACCACGATGACGTCATGGTCGTCCCAGTGCATGGTGAACCCGGCAGCCTCGTTGGTCGTCAGGTACGTGTTGACCTGGACCAGTTCACGCGACCACCACTGCATGGCCTGACACGTGATTTCCATGGTCGGGTCGAACGTGTCGAGTGTATCGAGAACGATCGTGCAACCTGCTTCCATGAGGTGGCCAAGACGGTCCATCCGGGCCATCGTCCGGCTCGGACCCCGGCGTGTACGGACGTCGGCGAGGTACTCGTCCGGGTGGATCTCTGTCCCTCCCTGAAAGCAGCGGAACTGCGGGGAGGACAACGACCGCCGCATGATCATGTCCAACAGGCGCGAAGGTGTCAGCAGTCTGGTGCACAGCGTCGTGTCCGCGAGGGCTCCCTGTGCGAAGCTCTGGCCGAGTGGCTGCGGACCGCTCCAGCCGAGGGCCTTCTCGATTTCCGTGATGACGCGGTGGTCCACAAGGTTCCTTCCTGACGTGGGGTGGCAGACCTGCAGAACAGGGCTGCCGGCCTGCCACCGTGAGCCGTTGCTTGCCTGGATCACTCCGGGATGTTCAGGCCATCGCCTCCCGCGTCGCCGTGCCCGTCCCCGCCTCCACTCGTGGACGGGTCCCCGTGCGACAGGTCGACACGGTCGCGTGGCCCGGTCAGCTCCCGAACACCGATGAACAGGCCGTGCTCTTCCATTTCTTCTCCTTTCCGCACGCCATTGCTGGCGAGACCGGATGCCGGACCAGGCTCGAAGCCCTCGGCTCACGAAGGTCGAGCGGTCCACGCTGGTCACGTGCTGTGACCCGCCGTCCACATTCCCCCGCTCCCGCTGACATCGGAACGTCGCGGCTCCTGCCTTCCTCTGCCTTCCTCTGCCTTCTGAGGTTCCTGGTCGCCGGGCGCGAGTCGTCCGCCCTACTGTGGAAGAAGTCCGACGGGGAAGAGAGGCCGATGGTCGACGAAGAGTTGCCTCGGACACGACTCGCGCAGGTGATGAAGCAGCGCCGGATGACGCTGCGTGACCTGCGCAGGAGGTTCGAGGCGATCACCGGCAACGAGATGTCGGAGCGCCAGGCCTACCGCTGGTTCAACGGTGAAGTGAAGGGCCGGCCCTACAGCCACTCGCAAGCCGTCCTGGAACAGATCTTCGGTGAATCGGCGGCTCACCTACTCGGCCCGCCACACGGCAGTGGTCTGGTCCGGCATCCTCGCACCCTCGGCCCGGGCGCAGAACCACTCGATCACGAGCAATCCGACCGGCAACGGCAGGTGATCGTCGCCGCGGCTCGCCGCGCGCGCGATTTCCTGAGCAGGATGGAGGTACCCAACGTGGGCACAGAGAGTCTGGACCAGCTCACCGACGACGTCCGCCGGCTGACGGTCGAGTACCAGCAGCGGCCGCTGGCAGAACTGCTGGCGGACATGAGCGAGACACAGCACAAGATCTTCGAACTGCTGGAAGGGCGACAGAAGCCTGCCCAGGCGCGCGACCTGCATCTGCTGGCAGGTGTCGCCTCGGGACTCATGGCACGCGCATCCCATGACACCGGCGCGTCCGACGAGGCTTTGACCCACGCTCGCGTCGCCTTCAACGCTGCTGACTACGCCGGCCACGACGGCCTCAAGGCCTGGGCCCGAGGGCTGCAGTCCCTGATCGCCTACTGGGCCGGCCGATACACGGACTCCGTACGGTACGCCGAGCAAGGTGCCGAGTTCGCGGACCGGAGCCGGAACACCTCCTCCGTATGGCTCGCGTCCGGCAAAGCTCGGTCGCTCGCGGCCTTGGGCAAGTACGACGAGGCACAGTGTGCCCTCGAACGGGCGGCCGAGGCACACGAGCGGGTCCAGCGCGACGACCTCGACGAGCTGGGTGGCTTCTGCACGTTCAATCGCCCACGTCAGCTCTACTACGCTGCCGAGACGTTCTCGTGGAGCGGCACGGCCGCCGCCGACCAGACCGAAAAGTTCGCCCTCGAAGCGATCAACGCCTATGAAGCCGCGGACCCGAGTGATCGCGCGTTCGGAGACGAGGCCGGCACCCGATGCGCACTCGCCATCTCACGAATCAGCCGCGGCGAGTTCGAGGGCGCCGCCGAGGCCATGGAGGCCGTCATGGAGCTGCCGACGGCGCAGCGGACCCACGGGGTGATCGTTGCAGTGCAACACGTTCAGCGGCACCTCGGCCAAGTGACCGGCGAAACCCGGGTCGTTGACGAGCTGTCCGACTCGATGACGACCTTCGCCGCGCAGCGACTGGCGCTCCCGCAGTGACCACGAACGACCTCGACGAGGTGGAGATCTCCGGCAAGCTGACGCGGCTGCGGGAGTTCCGTCGCTCGGATGGGCCGGACGCGTTCGCGATCGTCGGCGACGATCGGGTGACTCGGTTCCTGTCGTTTGACAGCAGGAACCGGGAAGCGGCCCAGACAATGATCAATGACGCAGTGCAACGCGCGAAGATCAGGCCGAGGAACGAGTACTACCTGGGCATGACCGAACTCGGCGCCGACCGGCTGATCGGCTTCTGCCGCCTCGGCTTGACGGGCGTCCGGGCGGCGAAGCTCGGATACGCAGTCATGGCCCACCACTGGCGGAAGGGCTACGCTGCTGACGCGGTACGGACCACGCTTGAGTTCGCGTTCGGGCAGCTGGACCTCCACCGGGTGACAGCGGCGATCGGGCCCGACAACGTGGCGTCGCAGAACGTGGTGGAACGGCTGGGGTTCGTCCGAGAAGGCCTTCTCCGCGACCACGTTTTCACGAACGGTGCTTGGCGCGACTCAGTCCTCTACTCGGTCCTGGCGGACGAATGGTCTGTGTCGGCACGCACGGAGGCGCGCTCCGGCTGAGGTCCACACGAGAACGACGGCAACACCAGTCAACCGCTCGTGTGCCGTTTCCCTCGCACAGCCGCATTTTCCGGGCCGCTGTGCGCATGGCTCGGGCGGGCACGAAAGAGCACAGCAAGGCTGTGAAGGGTCCCTTCACAGCCTCAGCGTCCGTGAAGGGACCCTTCACAGCCTCAGCGTCCGTGAAGGGACCCTTCACAGCGCCCGCGGCAGGGGAAAGCCGCCCCGCACGGTGGCAGAGGCGGCCTTCCGGCGATGGTTCAGACGGTCTCGACGACCTGCTCGAAGTCCAGCCGCGGCAGCCGGTCGAACCACGGGTCCTCGCCGGGCTTGCCGACGTTGACCACGACCAGGGAGCGCCAGTTGTTGCCGCCGAAGAACTCGCGGTCCACGCCGGCCGCGTCGAAGCCGGTCATCGGGCCGGCGGCCAGGCCGGCCGCGCGGACGCCGATGATGAAGTAGCCGACCTGCAGCAGCGAGTTCAGCCGGGAGAACTCGACGCGGCGCGCCTCCTCGGTGAACAGGTCCTTGACGCCCGGGTTGTGCGGGAAGGTCTGCGGGATGTTCTCGTGGAAGTCGACGTCGGCGGCCAGGATCACGGTGACCGGCGCGGTGGCGGTCTTGGCCCGGTTGCCCTCCATCAGGTGCGGCAGCAGCCGTTGCCGGCCCTCGTCCGAGCGGATCACCAGCGCGCGCAGCGGCTGGGTGTTCATCGAGGTCGGCGCCCATTTGACCAGGTCGTAGATGGCGCGGACCTGCTCGTCGGTCACCGGCTCGGTGCTGAAGCTGTTGGCGGTGCGCGCCTCGCGGAACAGGAGGTCCTGGACCTCGGCGGGGAGCGGGAGTTCCGCGGCGGACTGGGCGGTTGTGGTCATGAGACTCGATGGTCCTTCCCGTGCTGAAGTCTGTACCACCTCCCAACATAGTTGAGCGCTTGACTATTTCCGCACCGGTGATCGTCTACTGTGACCCGCCCCACGCGGATCAGTAGGCGCCCTGGCCCGCGAGCACCGCCCGCACGGTCTTCCAGAGGATGGCCACGTCCAGCGCGAGCGACCAGTCCTCGACGTACCGCAGATCCAGCCGGACGCTCTCCGCCCAGGTCAGATCACTGCGGCCGCTGACCTGCCACAGCCCGGTCAGGCCCGGCTTCACCAGCAGCCTGCGGCGCACGTGCGGCGCGTACCGCGCGGTCTCCTCCGGCAACGGCGGCCGGGGGCCGACCAGGGACATCCTGCCGGAGACCACGTTGGCCAGTTGCGGCAGCTCGTCGAGCGAGTACCGGCGCAGCAGGCCGCCGACGCGGGTCACCCGCGGATCGCGCTTCATCTTGAACAGCGGTCCGGCGCCCTCGTTGTCACCGTCCATCGTCTTCCGGATCAGGTGCGCGTTCGGCACCATGGTGCGGAACTTCAGCATGGTGAAGCTCGCGCCGTCCTTGCCCACGCGGCACTGGCGATAGAGCACCGGGCCGCCGTCGCCGAGTTTCACCGCGATCGCGATCATCAGCAGCAGCGGGGAGAACAGCAGGAGCAGCAGCGCCGCCCCCAGCCGGTCGACGACCTCCTTGACCAGCCGCCGCCCGCCGGTGAACGCCGGGGCGGTGACCCGCAGCAGCGGCATGCCCAGCACCCCGCTGACGTTCAGCCGCGGCCCGGCCACCTCCATCAGCATCGGCGCGACGACCATCTCCGCGGAGGTACCTTCGAGATCCCAGGCGAGCTGCTGCAGCCGCCGCGGATTCCAGTACTGGTCCGCGGTGATGGCCACGACCCGGTATCCGCCACGGCGGGCGTGGCGGGAGAGTTCTTCCAGCGTCCCGACCACCGGCACGCCGTCGACCTCGTCGCGTTCCCCGTCCGGGCCGTGGCCGTCGGGCGTGCAGACCGCCTCGACGCGCCAGCCGACGTGGGATTCGCGGCGGGTGCAGGTGATCAGGTCCGACAGCGTCGCGTTGCTGCCGGCCGCCAGCACGGGCAGCAGGCAGTCGCCGCGGCGACGCCTCCGGTGCAGCATGCGGCGCAGCAGATACCGTTGCGGGAACAGTACAAGCGCCAGCACCGGCACCACGATGAAGACCCACGGCTGGACTTCGAGCGCGCCGAAGAGCAGCCCGCCGAGCGCGACGAGGACCGCCGCGACGATCAGGCCCCGGCCGAGCGTGCGGTACTCCTCCGGCCCTTCGCCGAGCATCCGGCCGCTCCACGCGCGGCACACCGCGAGCGCGCAGATCACCGCGAGCGCCGTGCCGACCGCGTGCATGTCCTGCGGCGCGACCCGGTCGATCACGAAGGCGCTGATCCCGATCACGACGCCCGACGTGGCGAGGTCGGACCCGACGACCGTTGCCTGATAACGCTTCTCCCACGAAGCCGGGTGCGACTTCGGCGGCGCCGGAGGTGCCTCGGGGGCGACCGGATCCGGCGCGCCGCCGGAGGTCGGCACGCCGCCGTCCGCCGCCGGACCGGCTTCGGGCGCCGCCGCGCCGGTGCCCCGCGTCAGCGTCGCGAGGTCGATGAGGTGCGGCTTTCCTGCTGTCGCAACGTCGGCGGGGCGCGACTTCCCCGCCTTCGCGAGGTCGGCGGGCGGCATCCCCGCCTTCGCGAGGTCGACGGGGCGCGACTTCCCCGTTTTCGCGAGGTCGACGGGGCGCGACTTCCCCGTCGACGCGAAGTCGACGATGTGCGGCTTTCCTGGAGCCGCAACGTCGACGGGGCGTGACCTGCCCGCCACGCCGCGAACCGCGGCCGGCAGGCCGTCCGGGCCGATCGACGGCACCTTCGGCTCACCGCCCTCGGCATAAGGTCTGACCGGTTGCTCCATCTGGCCTCCCGCGCTCCTCGAGTACGTCGAGAACGACCCACCAGCGGACACGCAGAGTAATTACCGACACCCACGCTCAGCAATCGCCCTGCACCCCGAAGGGGTTAACACACGGCAAGATATCGGGGGCCCGGCACTGGTTGTTACAGCAGACTTCCACCGTATTTTTCCAACCCGGCCAGCACATCCCGCGCAGTTGCCGCGGAGGGGGACCGGCCGGCGGGCCGGGCGATTCATCTCCGACGAACAGCTACCCTCGGTAGTCATCTTCCCACCGACTTCTCCGATCCACTGTGGAGTGCTCACACCCTCCGTCCACAGTGGATCGTTCCCGGCGCGGGCCGCGCTGCTCGAAGAGCCGGGCCACCCGCCCTGAGCACCCGGTTGATCTCGGCGAAGACCCCCAGGCCGCACGCGGGTGCCGACGCGCCGATACCGGACGGCTACGCGACGCCGCGGCCGAATGGGCGTACGACGGCGCCTGAGGAGTAGCCGGGTTCGTACCGGCAGTCGCGCGTGGCAGTTCTCCCCCAGCAGTCCGAAAATCACCGCTTGCCACCGGAACCCTCGGACCGCACGACGACCGTCCCGGTAGCCCGGTCATGACGCACATCACACAGCGACGCGCGCCGGACCGACCGGTCCGGCGCGCGTCGCGTACTTCAGCAGGGCCTCACGCCCGCCTGCGGCGGCGCTGCACCTGAGCGAACAGCCCGGTCGCCGCCAGCGCCATGATTCCCGGCAGCCAGTACTGCCAGGCTTGCGAGAGCCCGGCGAACGAGGCAGTCGTCTGGGTCACCTGGAGCAGCAGCACGCCGAACAGGACGCCCACGAAACTCCCCCGCCCGCCGAAGATCGAGGCTCCGCCCAGCACCACGGCCGTGATGCTCGTGAGCGTGTAGGAGGTGCCCGCGGTGGGGTCGCCGATCCCGGTCTGCGCGGCCAGCAGGAACGCGCCGAGCAGAGTGCACACGGCACTGGCCACATAGGCCAGCACGTAGACCCGCGAGACCGGGATCCCGCGCTTGTGCGCGGCTTTGTCGTCCGAACCCGTGCCGCGCAGGAACAGGCCGGTCACACTGCGGCGCGAACCGAGTTCGAGCAGGACCAGGAGCACCACCCCGGCGAGCACCGGCCACGGCACCGGGCCGATCTTCGCCTTCAGGAACGAGGTGACCGGCTCGGCGATGGGCCCGCCGGGCACATCGCGCATGAACAGCGACAGGCCTTGCAGGCCCATGAAGGTCACCAGCGTCGCGACCACCGGCGTGACCCGCGCGAACTTCACCAGACCGCCGTTGAGCAGGCCGACGCCGACCGCGACCAGCACCATCAGCGCGATGCCGACGATCCACCAGGTCGCCGCGAAGTCGTCCCCGATATAGAAGGAGCCCACCACCACGAGCGCGCCGCACAACGGCCCCACGGACAGATCGATCCCGCCGGTGAGCATCACGATCAGCTGCCCGGCGGAGAGGAACAGCAGCGGACCGGCCAGCTCCAGCATGCTCGAAATGTTGAACGCGGACAGGAACCGGCCGTTCTGCCCCGCGCCCACGGCGAGCAGCACCAGGATCGCGGCGAGCAGGACCAGGCTCGGACCCTGCTCACCGGAGAGGAACCGGCGACGGCCGCGGTGCGGGCCGGTGGCCTGTTCCTCCTGCGTGGCCACCGATCCGGTCAACGACGCGGTGGTGATCGCGTCGTCGGTGATCTCCTCGCCGGCCAGCTCCGCGACCACCTGCCCTTTCGAGAAGACCAGCACGCGGTCGCACAGGCCGGCCAGCTCCACGTTGTCGGAACTGAGCACCACGACCGGCACGCCGCCTTCGGCCGTCTCACGCAGCCGGTGGTAGATGTCGGACCGGACGCCGACGTCGATGCCCTGGGTGGGTTCGTCGCACAGCAGCACCTTGGGCTCCGACAGCAGCGCCCGGCCGAGCACGACCTTCTGCTGATTGCCGCCGGAGAGGGTCTCGACCGCGACCTCCGGGGACGCGAGCTTGATGCCGAGCCCCGAGACCTCGCGCCGGACGAGCTGGTCCTCGCGGCCCGCCGCGATGACCCCGGCCCGCGAGGTCGCGCCGGTCGCCGCGACGGTGAGGTTCTCCCGTACCGAATGGACGGTCGCGACCCCTTCCACATGCCGTTCCTGCGGCATCAGCACGACCCCGGCCGCGCGGGCCCGGCGCGGGCTCGACAGGTCGGCGGGCCTGCCCTCGATGCTCACCCGCCCCCGGCCCGGCGCGGCGCCGCCCAGCGCGCGGATGAACTCGCGCTGGCCGTTGCCCTCGACGCCGGCGAGCCCGAGGATCTCCCGGCGGGCCAAGGAAACGCTCACCCCGCCGAGCCGCTCGGAGGTGAGGTCCTGCACGCTCAGCACGGGCTCGCCGGGATCGGCGGCCCTGGCCGGGAACAGCGCGGTGACCTCACGTCCGGCGACCCGCGTGACGATCTCCTGCTCGGTCACGTCGGACCGGGCGAAGGTCCCGCGGACCTGCCCGTCGCGCAGCACGGTGATCCGGTCGGCGAGGGCGAACACGTCGGGCAGCCGGTGGCTGATGTAGACGACGGCGACGCCCCGCGCGGCCAGTTCGCGGATGTGCTCGAACAGCCGGTCGGTCTCCGCGGCCATGAACGGCTCGGTCGGCTCGTCGAAGATCACCACGTCCGGATCGCAGGCGAGCGCACCGCAGATCTCGACCGCCTGTTTCTGGGCGAGGTTCAGCTCCCGGACGGGCACCGCAGGGTCGATCGGCATGCCCATCGCCCGCAGCTTCTCCTCCGCCCAGCTCGCCGCGTCCCCGAACCGCGGGCGCTTGGCGACCGGCACCGAGAGCATCAGATTCTCGGTCACCGTGAGGTCGGGCAGCAGCGCCGGATGCTGGAACGCGATCGCGAGACCGTGTTCCCGGGCGGCCACCGGGGACAGCCCGGTCAGCGGGCGGCCCGCGATCTCGACCGCCCCGCTGTCCGGTTTGAGCGCCCCCGAGGCGACCGCCATCAGGGTCGACTTCCCGGCGCCGTTGCCCCCGACGAGGGCGTGGATCTCGCCCGCGGCGGCTTCGAAGTCCACACCGTCCAGCGCGAGGACGCCGGGAAAGCGTTTCGTGACCCCGCGCAGCACCAGGCTGGCGTTCGATTCAGGCATGGCGTCCTCTTAGTTGTAGATGGTCTTGAACTTCGCGGGCGGCAGCTGCGCGGACAGAATCGCGCTGGCGGGCAGCGAGGCCTCGCACTTGGGCTGCTTGGCCTGGTCGAAGCTGTCCTCGTAAACCGGGATGTTCACGATGTCCGGCTCGTTGTCCGCGATGTTCTCCTTCGAGGCGACGGCCTTGCGCAGCGCGAGGCGCACCAGCCAGGTCCGGCTCGACACCGTCACGACGTTGAAGTCCGCCTGCTGGCCGTGGATCTGCTGCCACTGGCAGGCGAACCCGTTGTTGTCATTGGCCGTCCACAGCGGCAGTTTCCGGCCGGCGGCGGTGAACGCCCGCAGGCCGCCGACCGACCCGTCACCGGAGTCGGAGATGATCGCGTCGATCCTCGGGTACTTGGTCAGCAGGCCCGAGACCACGCGCTGGGTCTGCGCCGGGTTCCAGTCGGTGTCGATCGGCTTGCCGGGCTCGTTGAGCAGCTTCGCCTTGCCGCACGCGGGGTTGCTCGCGAACTCGTCCTCGACGCCCTTGATCTCCGTGGTGCTCTGGGTGTTGCCGGGCGTGCCGCCGAGGACCAGCACGTTGCCACCGGCGTCGCCCAGGTGCTGGCACGTCCAGCGCGCCCAGGTGTGCCCGTCGTTGATCGTGTTGTGGCCGACGAAGGTGGTGTAGTCGGTGCCGGGCGTGCCGCCCGGGTTCGCGGTCCACGGCACGACCGCGACCCCGGCCTGGTAGGCCTCCTTCAGCGTCGGCAGCAGCGCCTGTCCCGCGTCCGGGAACACGACGATCGCGTTCGCGCCCTGCGCGACGAGGGCCTTGATGTCGCTGATCGCCTTCTGGGGGTTGTTCTGCGCGTCGGAGTACGGCATCACGGTGAGGTTCGGGCACTTCGCGGCCTCGTCCTCGAACTCGGCACGCGCGGTCTTGCGCCAGGCGTTGTCCCCGGTGCCGTCGGCCAGCGCGACCTTCAGCGGGGTGGTGCCGCAGAACTCGGTGATCGGCTTGAGCTGCGAGGCCTCCCCGATCCGTCCCTTGTCGGTGTAGACCGAGTTGACGTTCGAGGCGGAACCTCCTCCCCCTTTCGGGCTCGCGCAGCCTGCGCCGACGAGCGCGACGGCGACCAAAGAACCAGCGGCCAGCACACGGCGTCGGTTGGTGACCATGGTGACTCCCATTTTCCGGAGGGGTTACTGCAGAGGGGGTTACTGGACAGGACGGGACGGGCGCAGGCGCCGGGCGAGCGCGCCGAAGGGCACTCTGCGCGCCACGACGGCCAAGGCGAGCACGGCCGCTTGGACGAGCAGCTGGATCGAGGTCGGCGCACCGGCGGCGAGCACGACCTGGTTGAGCTGCGTCAGGAAGATCGCCGCGACACCGGCCGCGACCGCACTGCTCACGCCACCGGTCAGCAGGCTCCCCCCGAGCACGACCGCGGCGATGGACGAAAGCTGGTAGGTGTTGCCGAGCAGAATGTCGGGCGTACGCAGATACGCCGCGAGCAGCAGCCCGGCCACCGCGTACAGCAGCCCGGCCATGCCGTACCCCGCGACCTGGTAGCCCTCGGCGCGAATGCCCAGCAGCCGGGCGGCCGCCGGATTCGCCCCGACGCTCACGAACCGCCGGCCCGCGACCGTGCGCCGGCGCAGCCATTGCGTGAGCGCCACCAGCAGCACGGCGATGATCAGCAGATTCGGCACCCCGGCCACCGATCCGGTCGCGAAAGCGCTCACGGCCGGGTTCGCCGAAGCCGGGAACCCGTTCGAGATCTGCAGGACGAACCCGATGAGGATCGCGTTCATCGCGAGGGTCACCACGAACGCGGCGATCCGCAGGCGCACCACGAGCACGCCGACCACCAGTCCGGCGGCGCCGCCGGCGAGCAGCCCGAGCACCGCCGAGACCGCCAGCGGCAGCCCGGTCAGCGCGGGCACCTTGGTGGCGAACAGCGCGGCCAGCGCCATCGCCCCCGGCACGGACAGATCGATGCCGCCCTGGGTGATCACGAACGCCTGGCCCAGCGCGGCGATCCCGAGGATCGCGGCGAACGGCAGCATCGAGCTGAGCGCGGAGCCCGACAGGCTCCCGGGCGCGAGCAGCGGGCTGATCGCGAACAGCGCCGCGGTCATCACCCACACCGGGACGAACGGTCCGCGCGGCAGCCTCGGGCGCTGCGCCACCCGCTGCCGGGGCTCCCGGAGATCGACCGACATCGCCGAGTCCTTTCTGTTGCGCCGTAAGGGATTCACTGGGCGGTATAGCCGCCGTCGACGGCCAGGTCGGCACCGGTGACGTAGCTCGCCGCCGGACTGAGCAGGAACGTGACCACCGAGGCGATCTCGGCGGCGTCGGCCACCCGCCGCACCGGATGGGCGGCGACCAGCGCGCGTTCCGCGGCGGCCGGATCCGCTTGCGCGGCAAGGTAGGTCTGCAACTGCTCGGTGCGTACCGAGCCCGGGCTCACCACGTTGCAGCGCACGTTGTGCTGCGCGTAGTCGACCGCGATCTGCCGGCTCAGCTGGCGTACCGCGCCTTTCGACGCGCAGTACGCCGCCTGGTTCGCCAGCCCCACCCGGCCCGAGATGGACGAGACGTTGACGATCGCGCCGCCCGTGCCCTGCCCGACCATCGCGCGCACTGCGTGCTTGCAGGCCAGGAAAGTGCCGGTGGCGTTCACGTCCAGGACCCGGGTCCAGTCCGCCTGCGTGGTCTCGGTCAGCGGCGCGGCGGCCATCGTGGCCGCGCAGGTGACGAGCCCGCCGATCCGGCCCCAGGCCGCGGTGGCCGTGGCAACCGCGGCCTCGACCGAGGATTCGTCGGTCACGTCGACGGCCTGCGCGAGCGCCTCGCCGCCGGCCGCGCGCACCTCGGCCGCGACCCGCTCGGCGCCGCCGGAGTTCCGGTCGGCCAGCAGGACGGGCCTTCCGGCCGCGGCGACCGACCGGGCGATCGCCGCGCCGATCCCGCCGGCCGCGCCGGTGACCATGACCGCGTTCCGCATCGCTTGTCCCTACTTCGTTGTGCCGCCACTGACCTGCGGCGATGGGATCCCGAGTGACGATGAGACTCGCATGCGATATGTAGCATGTCAAGAGGTCTATTGATATGTTGCATGCAACGTGCCACTATCGTTTCAGCAGGAAGGGCGGTGCAACGGGACGTGAACCGGACACACGGAACCGCGCGAATCGCGGTCGCTCAGCTCCCTCCGGCGGGGCCGGCCCCCGATGCCGACCTCGCCGCCGTGATCGAGGCGATCGGGCAGGCGGGGAACGCGGATCTGGTCGTCTTCCCGGAATGCGCGCTGAGCGGGTACCTCTACGACTCGCGGGCCGCCGTCGCCCAGGCCGCGATCCGGCTGGGCGATCCCCGGATCGACCGGCTGGTGCAGGCCTGCCGCGCGGCTTCCGTGCACGCCGTGGTCGGGTTCCTCGAATCCGACGGCGACGAGCTCTACAACTGCGCGGCGACGCTCGGGCCGGAAGGCGTGCTCGGCACGTATCGCAAGCAGCACTTGCCGTATATGGGTGCCGACCGGTTCGTCTCCCCCGGCCGCGGCGACACCCCGCGGGTCGTCGAGACGCCGTTCGGGAAGGTCGGCGTGATGATCTGCTTCGACCTCCGCTTCCCCGAATCGGCGCGGGTGCTCGCGCTCGAAGGCGCGGACGTCATCGCCATGCCCACCGCGTGGCCGCTGAAGGCGACCTTCCTCGCCGAGCACGTGACCCGCGTGCGGGCGCTGGAGAATCTCGTCTACCTCGCGGTGTCCGACCGGACCGGCCACGAGAACGGCACGGAATACCTCGGGCACAGCCAGATCGTGGCGCCCTCGGGCGAGGTGCTGGTCAACGCCGGTGCGGACGAAGGGGTCTTCGGCACCGACGTGGATCTGGTCCAGGCCCGGACCAAGGATCTCGTATTCGTACCGGGCGAATACGAGCTGCGGATCTTCGCCGAACGCAAACCGTCCCGGTATACGGCGATCACCGAGGAGGACCCGAGTCGTGTGCGGACCTGAACTGATCACCGAGGCCACCCGGCACAAGATCGCCGCGTACGCCGCCGAATTCCGGAAGGTGAGCCGGAGCCCGTTCGGGTCCGGCGATGAGATCGGCATGCTCAACCTGCTGTCGGCGGACAAGGCGCGCGAGGTCGTCCGCCGGGCCGACGGCGGCGCGGCGATCGACCTGTCCGTCGACCTGTTCATGGGCATGCCGTCGTGGGTCAAGGCCGGTGATCCGCCGTTCCAGCAGTGGATGACCCACACCCCGGACGGGACCCTTCTCGACAACCTGACCGGCGCGGGCGACACGCAGAACCGGCTGGTGTCCTACTCGGGCGACGCCGTGTCGATGTACACGCACACCGGAACGCACATCGACACGCTCAACCACTTCGGCTACCACGGGGAGATCTGGAACGGGTTCTCCGCCGCCCAGCATCTGAGTTCGCGGCACTGGACCCGGTGCGGCGCCGACAAGATCCCGCCCATCATCGGCCGTGGCGTGCTGTTCGACGTGGCCGGTCTGCACGGCGTGGACATGCTGCCGGACAACTACGGCATCGGCGCCGAGGATCTCCGGGACGCCCTGAAGAAGCAGGGCACCACCTTCTCCCCCGGAGACATCGCCCTGGTCCGGACCGGCCGGATGACGCAGTGGCCGGACCCGGTGCGCTATATCGACAACAGCCCCGGGCTGAACCTGTCCGGGGCGCGGTTCCTGGCCGAAGCGGGCGCCGCGGTGATCGCGGGCGACAACTCCGCGCTCGAACAGATGCCCGCCCGTGATCCGGAGAACTGGCAGGTGGTCCATACCTATCTCCTCGGCGAGGCCGGGGTGCCGATCATGGAACTCGTCGACTGCGAGCAGCTCGCGGCGGAATCGCTGTACGAGTTCGCCTTCCTCGGCGCCGGACTGAAGATCCGCGGCGCGACCGGGGCGCCGATGCGCCCGCTCGCGATGCCGCTGTCCCGGTGACCAGCACTGACCCACCCGCACCGACCCACGCGCACGTGAGGGGAACACATGTCTGAGCACGAGTCCAAGTCCGCGGTCGATGCGAGCCGGACCTCCTACGGGGACGAGGGATTCAGCCGGTATCTGCGCCGCGCGTTCCTCGCCTCCCGCGGCTTCGACGACGTCGACCTCGACCGGCCCGTGGTCGGCATCGCGGTGACCACTTCGGACTACAACACCTGCCACCGCGACATGCCGGCGCTGCTGCAGGCCGTGCGGCGGGGCGTGCTCGAAGCGGGCGGGCTGCCGATGGAATTCCCGACCCTCTCGCTCGGCGAGATCCTCACCTCCCCCACCACCATGCTGTTCCGGAACCTGATGGCGATGGACACCGAGGAGATGATCCGGGCGCTCCCGATGGACGCCGCGGTGCTGCTGGGCGGCTGCGACAAGACCGTGCCCGCCCAGCTGATGGCCGCCGCGTCCTCGGACAAGCCGGTGCTGCTGGAGGTGGTGGGGCCGATGATGACCGGCAGCTGGCGGGGCGAGCGGCTCGGCGCGTGCACCGACTGCCGCCGGCTGTGGGGCAACCACCGGGGCGGGGAGCTGGACACCGCCGAAATCACCGAGGCTCGCGGCGAGCTGGTGACCACCGCGGGCACCTGCGCGGTGATGGGCACCGCGTCGACGATGGCCTGCCTGACCGAGACCCTGGGCATGATGCTGCCCGGCGGGGCCACCCCCGGCGCGTCCACGGGCGCCCGGCTGCGGCACGGTGTCGCGACCGGGCGCCACGCCGTGGAACTCGCCCGCGCGGGCACGCCGAAACCACGGGAGATCCTCACCCGCGCGGCCTTCGAGAACGCGATCAAGGTCCTGGCCGCGCTCGGTGGTTCCACCAACGCGCTCGTCCACCTGACCGCCGTCGCCCGGCGCGCGGGCGTCGGCCTTGCACTCGGCGACTTCGACACGATCGGCGCGAAGGTCCCGTTGCTGGTGGACTGCAAGCCCTCGGGCGCCAACTACATGGAGGACTTCCACCGCGCGGGCGGGCTTCCGATGCTGCTCAAGGAACTGGAACCGCTTCTGGACACTTCGACCACCGGCGTCACCGGGACACCACTGGCCGAGCTGATCGCGGACGTCCGGCCGCACGCCGGCACCCGCCCGGTGGTCCGGACCATGGACGACCCGCTCGGCGCGCCCGGCGCCCTCGCCGTGCTCACCGGCTCGCTCGCCCCCTCCGGCGCGGTGATCAAGGCCTCGGCCGCGAGCCCGGAACTGGTGCGGCACACCGGTCCCGCGTTCGTGGTGGACGCCGATCAGGACATCGCCGCGATCCTCGACGACCCGGACCTCGACCTCACCCCGGACCACGTGCTCGTCCTGCGGATGGCCGGGCCGATCGCCGCCGGGATGCCGGAGGCGGGCGCGCTGCCGATCCCGGCGAAGCTGGCGCGCCAGGGCGTGCGGGACATGGTCCGGGTGTCCGACGGGCGGATGAGCGGCACGTCGTACGGCACCGTCGTGCTGCACTGCGATCCCGAAGCCGCGGCCGGCGGCCCGCTCGCCGCCGTCCGCAACGGCGATCTCATCCGGCTGGACGTCCCCGCGCGGCGCATCGACCTGCTCGTCGACGAGGAAGAGGTGGCGCGGCGGCTGGCCACGTTCACGCCCGCGCCCCTGCCGGAGCGGGGCTGGCGGCGGCTCTACGCCGAAACCGTGCTGCCCGCCAGCGAGGGCGCCGATCTGTCGTTCTTGTAATCTGCTCCCTCACCAGCCCAGGAAAAGAGCCGCACGCGTGAAGCCACTATCCAGCGACACCGCCTCCCTGACCGAGCGGGTCTTCGAACAGATCCGGGCCGCGATCCGGTCCGGCGAACTCGCGCCCGGCTCGTTGCACTCGGTCGCGGACATCGCGGCCAAGCTGGGCGTGTCCCGCACGCCGGTCCGCGAGGCGCTCCTGCAGTTCGCGGCCAACGGCATGGTCAAATTCGAGCGCAGCCGCGGCGTGCGCATCCTCGAACTGTCGATCAAGGACATCGAGGAGATCTACTCGCTGCGGCTGCTGCTGGAAGCACCCTCGGCCTACCGCGCCGCGACCCGGATGGGCGACCGCGACCGCGCGGAGTTCAAGAAGGCGTTCGCCGGCATGCGCAAGGCGACCGACGCAGGCGACGAGCTGCTCTTCCAGAAGCACGATCTCGCCTTCCACGAGACGATCGTGCGCGCGGCCGGCAACGACCGGGTGGTCACCGTCGTGGCGAACACCCGCGGCCAGATGCACGCCCTCGGCCTGTCCACCACGAAGACCCGCACACTCGGCGACATCCTGGCCGTGCACGAAAAGATCTACGACGCCGTCATCGCGGGCAACGCGGAGGCCGCCAGCGAGGCGGTGCAGGACCATCTCATCGGCACCCTGACGATGATGGCGAAGCAGTCCCTGCCGCCGGAGGACGACGAGAGCTACGAACCGCCGGTCACCCGGCTCAAGATCGTGCCGGACCACTGATCCGCGCGGCGGTTGTCTCCTCTCGCGCTGGGGAAACCGGCCGGCTGTGAAGGGCACCTTCACAGCCTCTGGGGCCAGGGTTCCGGCAAAGTCGGTGTAGAGGTCTGTGAAGGGACCCTTCACGGACTCTGAGTCTGTGAAGGGTCCCTTCACAGACCCGAAACCGGTCCGGCGCACGCCACGAGGTGGTCGCACACAC
>NZ_QZFV01000153.1:0-163460 GCF_003600245.1 Amycolatopsis panacis | reverse complement strand
AACTTCTCCACACTCGGGCGTCCATAAGCGACCCGCTGTCCTCGCATGGACCGCGACCCTATGATGATCAAGAACGAAAGCCCCGATCACCCCACCTTCCCCCATGTGCGAAATACGGGGCTAGCGCCAGGGCGAGGGACGCCAGGAACTTTTCGCCGCCGGAGAGCCGGTTCGCGGCGTGGACGACGCCGGAGTTGCGGCTGACGATCTCGAAGCTGCCGGCGAAACCGAACCGCAGGTCGGTCAGCTGCCCGAGCAGGTCACTGGCGATGCCGAGCAGCGCCCGGGTGTTCAGTCCCGTCAGGTGGCCGAGGAACTTGGCTTCGACGAGCTCGCGGCGCAGCACGTCCAGCGCCGCCAGCCGTGCCTGTCCCGCCCGGATGGCGAAGTCCAGATCGGCGGCGGGCTTGACCAGGTCCTGGGCTCTGCCCTGGAGCTTGCGCTGGTTCGCGGCTTCGGTTTCGGCTTTGGCGCGAGCCGCGACGAGCGGGTGCAGGTGCGACGAGTCCGTCAGGCAGCAGGCGGGATCGACTCCCTCGACGTCGGTCAGCACCGCGGCCTGTGCCCTGAGTCCGGCAGCCGCTTCAGCCGCCCGAACCGAATGAGCGGCACCGACCTTGGTCAATTCGCTCCGCAGGGCACCAGTGACCGCGGACAGCGCCGTGGCGAACGTCCGGATTTCCGTGATTCCCGGCTCCGCCGGAGCTTCGGGCAGCCGGTTCCCATCGGCATCCGGCAGCTGGGCCGCGGCCTGCACCGCCGCGTCCGCCCACCCGTCCAGGCGGTGGCGAAGGCGGGTGAGCGGCTCGTCCACGGCTTTGCCGGCCTCCTGGTCGAGTGCACGCTGGAGCTTGAGGACCGTGTTCTGCTCCGTGCGCACCGACTTCTGCTCGGCAAGCAGGTCCTTGATCTCCGCCAGCCCCGCGGCAATGGTTCCGGCCACCTCGGCGGCGACCTCGGCACCGACGTCGATCGCCTTGCCAGGCAGAACCTGCCGGATCCGGGCTGGCAGAGCGTCGATGTCCTCGGTCATCCGGTCGACTGCGCGCGAGTGCCGCACCGACGCTGCCTTGGCGGTCTTGACCGCCTTTGCGTGGATCTCCTTCCGGCCGCTCAGCGCCTTGCGTTCGACGTCGAGCGCGGCGGTTGCCTCGATCGCTTCAGTACGCAGCCGGTCCGCACGTGTCGCGGCGGCGTGCTCACACCTGGCGAGCGCAGCGGAGACGGGTTCGACGAGCTTCGACGGGTCGAGCGTGCTGTCGTCCGAGTGGGTGGCCAGTGCCGTGGTGGCCTCGGTCAACATCGCTGACGCGGCCTGGGCGTCGAAGGATTCTTCGGCTTCGACGGCAAGAGAAGCGAACTCCACGTGAACCTTCAGCACCTTCTCGGTGGCGCGTTGCAGGTTCTCTTCGGCTTTCCGGTGGTCTTTCGCGTGGCCGGACGCGGCCGTCTCCGCCGTGGTGACCGCGCCGCGGGCGTCGGCGAGCGCACGGTCGGCGCTCTTCGCATTCACCCTTGCCTTGCGCACCAGCTCCTTCGCCGCGCTGAGGTCGGCCTCACCCGCCCCGGCGGCCGGTTCGAAACCGGCGGGGAGTGCGCGCCGGCACACGGGACAGTCGTCACCGGCGTGGAGTTCGGCGGCGACCGAAGCGGCCCGGTCGCGCAACTTGAGAGCGTCGAGGTGCTGCTCCGCGGCCTCGACCTCGGCTTCGGCACCGCGGACCTCTTCGTCTAGCGGCGCGACGGCCTGCTGCGCGAGGTCGACGGCACTGACGGCGGTGCGGTGTGCGAGCGCAGTACGGGCGACCTGCTGCGCGGCCGCCGTCGCTTCGGCCAAGTGAGTACGAACGTCAACGCCCTTGGCCTGCAGTCTCTTGCTCACGTCGACGGCGGCTTCGGACGCTTTGGTCAGCGGCTTGGCCAGCTCGGTACGCTGCGTCACGTCAGCCGCGACTGCCGTGATGGCTTTGGTTTCGGCCGCGAGTTCGGCTTTCTCGGCGACGAGCCGATCGCGCTCGGCACGATGTTCCCCGGCTTGCCCCGGGAGCTTCGCCACGACGGCGGCGGCCGTGACGAGTTCGTCATGTCCTTCGCCACGGTCCTCGATCTCTTCGATTTGCGACGTCAGGACGCCGTCCCGCGCAGCGGCCGCGGTGGCTCGCGAGTTCAGTAATCCGCGGCGTGCGGAGATGTCGGCGGCAACCGGCTCGAGCGCGTCCAGAACGGACTCGGCGTCGGGCACCGCCTTTTCGGCCAGGAACCGCGCAGCGTTGTCAGCTGCAGCCGCGGCCGCTGTGGCTTCGGACACGAGCTTCTGCAGCGCGGAGACGGTTTCGATGGCGGAGTCCAGGCGTTCGACGCGTTCCTCGGCGGCCTTGGCCGCTGCTCCGGCCACCTCGGCGGCACCTGCGGGATCTTCGGGCATGCCGGAGCGTTTGCCCTTCGCCTCCGCCAGCAATCCGCTCAGGCTCGAATGCCGGAGGACAGCGCCCTCACGGATGGTCTCGAGGGCGTCGGCTCCGAAGAGCTCCCGCAGTCGCGCGGTGCGTTCCTTCGCGGCGGCCGTGAGGAGCTGGTCGAACTTGCCCTGGGGCAGCAGCCCGACCCGCAGGAAGGTGTCGTAGCCCATCTGCAGCACGGCCTTGATCCGGGCGTCGACCGCGCCGGCGCTGTCGACCTCCTCGCCGGTGTCGAGGTTGGTGAGGTGGTGCCGCCCGGCGTTCGCGTTGGTGGCGTGCATCGTGCGGTCCACCCGCCAGCGGTGCCCGTTGTGCAGGAAGGTGAGGCTGACGCTCATGGCCTGGGCGCGGTCGGCGATGAGTTGCCGGGGTTCCTTGGCGTCCCAGGAGCTCTTGCGGAACAGCGCATAGGTGATCGCGTCGAGCAAGCTGCTCTTCCCGGCGCCCGTATCGCCGACCGCGGCGGCCAGGTTCCGGCCGGTGAAGTCGACCGTGGCCGGACTCGGGTAGCTGCGGAAGCCGGTCAAGGACAGTTCGATGGGTTTCATCGCCGCTCCTCCGCTCCCGCGGTCTCGTCGCCGATCAGCAGACCGGCCCGGTCGACGCCGTCGAAGGCCTCGCCGGCGATGGCGGCGGTCAGCAACGTCTCCTCGCAGCAGGGAACCGGCTCAGCGGGATCCGGTTCGGCCTGCAGGTCCGCGAAGGTGGCCATGACGTGGTCCAGCGCGACCCCGGCCGTGCCGCGGCCGGGCAGGTACTCGCGCATCAGCTCGTCGACGCCGGGGAGGTCCGCGACAGAGGTCGCCCGATCCAGGACCTGAACGGCGGCACCGGGACGGCGTTCCTCGATGTCGACGATCGTCGCCCGCGGCAGCAGCTTGGCCAAGGCCTCGGGGAGGAACACGGTCGGTCCTTCGACGTTCACCACGGCCTTCACCCAGGCATCGCCGACCCGGTCGGCGCGCTGGGCAATCTCTTCCAGCGAGCCGGTCAGGTGGACCAGACGGCGTCCGCCCGTGAGCGGCTCGAGGGTGATCCGAGGCTCCTTGCCCGGGGCGAGCTCGGCCAGGACGACGCTTTTGGTGTCACGGGTCTCACCGAAGTCCAGCTGCAGCGGGCTGCCGGCGTAGCGGGCGGGGAAGCCGGCTCGTCCGACGCGCTGGGGCTGGTGGATGTGGCCGAGGGCACCGTAGTCGACGCCGGGCAGGTCTTCGGCGGCGACGGCGTAGTCGGAGCCGATCGAGACCGGCCGCTCGGAGTAGGACGGCGTGGCCCCCTCTACGAAGAGGTGGGCGGCGAAGATCAGGAGGTCGCGCGGGCCGCGACCAGCGGCCAGGCGCCGGTGAACGTCGGCCTGGACGGCACGAATCCGCTCGGCGTAGGTGGCGGTCGCCGCAGCGGGATCGGCGAAGTCGTAGGTGAACCGGTTGGGGTGCAGGTACGGCAGGGTGCCGACGCGCAGGGTCAGCTCTCCGCCGGATGCGGGGAATTCGGTCAGCAGCAGCCCGCCAGGGCGGGCGTCGGTGGCGAAGCGCACCCGGACCTGGTCATCCGGCCGGTGGCCCATGTCGTTGAGGAAGTACTCCAGGTGTCCCAGGACGTACCGGGTGTCGTGGTTGCCCGCGACGACGACCACCGGAGCGATGTCCCCGAGCCGGCGCAGTGCGTGGGCGGCCCGGCGGATGTCGTCCAGGCTCGGGCGTGGGCCGTCGAAGAGGTCGCCGCTGTGCACGATCAGGTCCGGGGCGAAGTCCGCGGCGATGTCGACGATCTCGGCGAGAACCGCGTCGAATTCGGCGTCGCGCCGGTGGCGGCCGATCTGGCGCCCGAGGTGCCAGTCGGAGGTGTGGAACACGCGTCCCGTCACGGGATGCCTCCCCGGGGAGTAACGGCGTCGGCCGAGGCCGCGTCTGTGGGTGTGACACCGCACACCGTACACGACATCTCAGGAAATATCTGGAAGAATTCTGGAAGTCTGGTACTCTTCGATCATGAGCGATCCCCTGGACGTACTGGAGAAGAACATCGCCGAACTGCGCCGCGCGATCCGCGACGCGGCGACCGCCGGCGCCTCCGAGCGGGCGGCGGAGCTGCGCACACGGCTTCGCCGCGCCGAACGCGCCTGGGACGCCCTCCTCGACACCGACGAGGACGCGGCCGCACCGGCGGTCGCCGAGCCGGACGACGTGCCGCCGGGGCCGCCCGCGGCCCGGGGCGCGATGCTGCCGGCGCGCGAACATGCCCACCGGGCACTGATGCTGCTGCAGACCCCCGCCGCACCAAAGCTCATCGTCGGCGTCCACGAGGCCTTCTTCCCCGGGGAGCTGTCCGCGGCCAAACTCTCCAGCCTACGCCGCGACGAGGAGCGTTCCTACCGGGCCGCACCCGGTGCCCGGCCGTACTACCTGTGCCCCGCCCTGACCCACGACCTGCTCTCGCCCGCGCGAGCGCTCGTCACGATCAGCACCTGGCCGCTGGAACAGCGGATCATCGGCCCGCTGTCCCCGCGCGCCGATTTCCTCGGCGGCGCCATCCGCATCGCCGAGGCGATCCGCGGCATCGCCGCCTCGCCGGAAACCGAGCCGCGTCCGGCGGCGCAGCGCCTGCTCTGGCGCTTCGCCGTGAACATCCCGGGCGCGACGAGCGCGGAACCGGCCGCCGGAGCCGGCACACCGGACCCGGACCGGGTGATCGCCGCGGCCCACGCCGAACTGGCCGTGCACGCCGACACCGACCACGCCACCCGGGCCGCGGCCGCCCAGCGTGCGCGCAAGCAGCTCGGCGACGCCCAGCAGCTGTTCGGCGCGTCGCTGCAGGATGTCAAAGCTCGTCAGACCGAAGCTTGACCCCGCCCCACCCGCACCACCGCAAGGAACGAACCACTGTGAAGGCTGCTCCCGACCAGCGCCTGGACGTGCTGCGTGGCTCCGCACCTCGTGTGCACCACAACGCCCGCACCCTGGCCGCGCTGGAGAACAACCCCCGTTGCATGCTGCGGGCCGTGCTGGACGCCTCCGGCTCCGACAAGGCCGCGATCGCGGCCCACGCCGGGTACCCGAGCCCCTTCGGCCAGTCCTCGTTCGCCATCGTCCGCGGCAACACCTTCGAGGCCATGGTGAAGGCCAACGGCTGCGCGGAGCTGCTGCGCGTCCTGCGCGAGACCCTCCAGCTCACCCTGCCGGAGGTCGGGTACCAGGATCTGAACGACGTCGGCGGTGACGGCCGCCCCGAGACCCGCCACGCCCGGACCGCACACCTGCTGACCGGTGCCGCCCAGGGACGCGGCAGCGACACCCTCTACGACCACCCGATGCTGCGGCTCACCGTCGGCGGGCACCCGGTGTTCCTCGAGCCGGACCTCGTGGCGTTCCGCATCGGCGACCGCTTCCACATCGTGGAGATCAAAAGCTTCCCGATCGTCGACGGGCAGGCCGACCCGGCGCAGGTACGGGCGGCGACGACCCAGGCGTGCGCCTACATCATCGCGCTGCGGGCCATGCTCGCCGAGGCCGATGTCGGCCCCGAAGCCGTTTCCGACACGATCGTCCTGGTCGCCCCCAAGGACTTCACCAACCGGCCGACCGGTGCGTTCGTCGACGCCCGGAAGCAGGTCGCTACGCTGACCCGGCAGCTGGCCCGGATCGAGCGCATCGCCGACCTGGTCGACCTCCTGCCCGAGGGCTTAACCTTCGACCTCGCCGCCGACGACACCGGTCGCCCGCGTCGGCCGGCCCAGGAGCTGGCCGAGGCACTGGACCAGGTACCCGCCACCTACCGACCGGACTGCCTCAACCACTGCGAAATGGCGTTCTACTGCCGTTCTCGCGCACGGGCCGAATCGTCGCTGGACGTGCTCGGGACCGAAGTACGCGAGCACCTCGGCGGCATCGACACCGCGACCATGGCCCTGGGCCTTGCCCGCGGGACGCTGACACCGGACGACGACCAGGTCGAGATGGCCATCGCGCTGCGGCACGCCGCACGGCTGCGGACCGAGCTGCTCGAGTCCGGGGACGCCCGATGAGCAGGGTGTCCGCGCTGGCGCACCTCGAGGCGATGGAGGAGATGCAGGCGGTGCCCCTGACCCGGTTCCGGCACCGGCACCTGTCGGACCGGCCGCTGGTGGTGGTACCGCTGACCATGGCGGGCGAGGCGGGCACTCCGCTGGCGGTCATGGTCAGCGCCGCCCGGAGGTCGCCGGTCCTGCTGGTCGTCGGCCAGCCGCGCAACCGCGACCAGCGGTTCGCGTTCGCGGCCGAATTCGGCCGGATCGTCCTGGACTACATCGACTCCTGCCGCCAGGACCGCCGCGACCTCCCGTCCCGCGGCGAGGAACGACCTTCCCGGTACACCGCGGCTCCCCAGATCCTGGTCCCCAACCGCGGCGGCATCAAGGCGCTGGCAGACCTGGGCCGCATGTGCCGGTTCCGCCGCACGACCGGTCCGTACCCGGTGCCCGCGGCTGTCCCCGAACTCGGGAAGTGGCTGACGTTCCTGGTCGAAACGGCCGAGCAGGCGGGCACCTCGATGCTGCTGCCGGTGACCGGCCTGCTCGGCGAGCACTGGGCCACCGGCCAGAGCACGCTCGAGGACCAGAACCTGGCCTCGATCATGGCCTGGATCTCGCCCCCTGACGGCCTGACCGTCGAGCAGGCCATGGCCGACGCGGAGAACCCCATGGTGTGCCCGCCCGCGGGGCCCGCGACGTCACCGGAGTTCGACAACACCTACCTCGCTCCCGCGATCCGGCGCTTCGACTCCGCGCGGGCGGCCGGCGACCAGCAGGCGCTGGCCAACGCCCAGGCCGACCTTCGAGATCTGATCGGCGAGCAGCTCAAACCGACCTGGCGTCTCATGTGGAGCGCCGTCTCGCTGCTGCGCAACGTTCCGGAGGCGCCTCGTGCGGCCAGCCGCTTCGACCGCGACCGCGGCCTCTTCACCGACTACTCCGACTACCAGGAATCTCCTGACGCCCGGCCACAGCCCAAGCGGGACGGTGCCATCGGCGCCGCCCGGCGGCTGAGCCGGCTCGAGCGCGCGCTCGCCGACTTCGAGGCCGAAATGGCGTTCGACGACCCCTACGTCCTCGCCGACCGGCGCAGTCTCGGTGAAGCTTTCGCCGGAGCAATCGTCATGGCCGAGCCGGACCGGGTCGTGACCACCGAGTCGAACCGGCGGGTGCCGAGGCCACGGGTCACCGTGCGCACCCTGGATCCCGTCCGGCTGGCCGACGACACCAAGCTGATCAGCCCCACGATGCCGCCCGGCCACAAGGCCGTGATCGTCTCCACCGTCCGCGACGGCGAGGCGAGCCTGGTCACGGTGGAGATCACGGGCGGAATGGGCCGCGCCTGCGTACCCAAGCCGGGAACCGTTCCCGCCGCCGGGCAGCGCGTCGCCTACCTGCCCGACCCCGGCTGGCGCCCGGCCCCGGTGTTCCCGGAGCCGGGCCGGATCCCCTGGACGCACGCCGGCGATGCGGCGGATTCCGAAGCCGCGAATCCTGCCGCGGACGATGCAGCCGCTGCCGAGGAGTGGGGCGATGACACCTGAGTGCGACCCGGGCTTCGACCCGGCCTCGGCCGCCGACGCGGCCACCACCGCGATCCTCGCCGACCTCGAGGAGAGCGGCCACCGGGCGGTGGTCGTCGACTCGCCACCCGGTGCCGGCAAGAGCACGCTGGTGGTCCGGGCCGCCGGCGACCTCGTCGGCGGCGGTGAGCGGCCGATCATCGTCGCCCAGACCAACAACCAGGTCGACGACCTGGTCATCCGGCTGGCCACCGCCCACCCGGACCTCATGATCGGCCGGCTCAGCGCGTCCACCTACACCGCGCCGCCCGCCGTCGCCGCCCTCGCGAACACGACCGTCGCGACCCGCGTGGCCGACCTTGCCGGCTGCCGGATCGTCGTCGGCACCTCCGCCAAGTGGGCCACGGTCCGCCACGCCACGTTCGGGTGGGCGATCCTCGACGAGTCGTACCAAATGCGCTCGGACATGCTGCTGCAGATCGTCGAACGCTTCGACCGCGGCCTGTTCGTCGGCGACCCCGGTCAGCTGGACCCGTTCGCCATCGTGGGCACCGAACGGTGGGTCGGGCTGCCTCACGACCCGACGCAGAACGGCGTCACCGTGATGCTGGAGCACAACCCGGACACCCCGGTGCACCGCCTGCCGGTCTCCTGGCGCCTGCCGGCGACCGCCGCCGCCACCGTTTCGACGGCGTTCTACCCGTTCACCGGCTTCACCGCGGGGACGGGCCGAGAGGCGCGATCCCTGGAATTCCGCACGCGAGCCTTCGGCGGCTCCACGCTCGACGAGACCCTGGCGATGGCCTTCACCACCGGCTGGGCACTGCACCAACTGCCACGGCGGCACGTCCCCCGCACCGACGCCGAGACGATCCAGACCGCGGCGAACCTCGCTGCCCGCCTCCTCGACCGCGGCGCGGTCGCGACCTGTGAACGCCACCGCGACGGACGGGTTCTCGAACCCGGCGACATCGCCATCGGCGTCGCCCACCGCGACCAGGCCGACCTGGTCCGGCTGGCGCTCGCCCGCACCGGCCGGCCGGGCGCGTCCGGTGTCGCAGTCGACACAGCCAACCGCCTGCAGGGCCGCGAGTTCGAGATCGTGATCATCGTGCACCCGCTGTCGGGGCGTCGGGACGCCACTGCGTTCCACCTGGAGACCGGCCGGTTGTGCGTCCTCACCTCTCGCCACCGGCAGGCCTGCATCGTCGTCGCCCGCGAAGGGATCAGCGACCTGCTGGACAGCCACCCGTCGACGGACGCCGTTCACCTGTCGGTGCCCGCGAAGTTCCCGGACGGCTGGGAGGCGAACCAAGTCATGATGGCCACGTTCGAACGGCATCGCGTCCTGGGGTGACTCCGCATGCGGAGGCGCAGCAAGGAAACGACCGATGAATTCTTTGGCAGGATCACACCATGGTGGCTGTCATCCACGGTGAAGACCTCACCGAACTGCTGGACATCACCGATCTTCACGGCCGGGCCCGCAGGCTCGACACCCGTAGCCCCGGCGCACCTGAGCCGGAGCCGAAAGCAGAGTCTCTGATAGGTGAATTTCCAACTCGCGCCGAACCCCTCAAGTGACGATTCGATCAAGTCGGTAACTCCCCTTCGGCAAACAACGATCCTTCACCAGGAACGAAGCAGTATGTCGCCTCAAAGCGTGCGATCGAGGGGGTTTCTTTGGCAGCGCTGGTCATCCTCCTGATCGCGGTGGCCATCGTGATCCTGCTGGTCAGGAAAGCCTGGCGAGCGTCCGATTCCAGAGCATCACAGAGACCGGCAGAACCTCCGCAGTTCCGGCAGGCGCCTCCGCCAGCTGTGCCTCCGCACTGGCAATCGGCACCGCAGGGGCCCGACCAGGAGCATCGCCGCCCGAGTACGGCGCAAGTTCTCCGGCCTCCAGCACTCGCACCTGCTCACCGGGCCGCACCTCCTCGCCAACCTGACCGGCGCACCTCACAGCGTGCCGCCAACGCGGCTTCGGCGCCGAGCCGATCGGCCCGTACCCGTCCCGCTCACCGGTGGCTTCCCCAAGGCCAGGATGTTGTCGTCGCGGGAACGACGCTGCGGGGTGGTCTGCTCTACGTGGGCACCGGCATGCCCGACGCCGCCAGGATCGGAACAGAACCCGCCTTGATCGACCCGGGCCTGCCAGTGGACCTGCGCAACCCGGACTGGGCGGGCGAGTCGATGGACTACTGGCCTAGCTACGCCGACATATCCCCACGAGCTCGTGGGGCCTACCTCTCTTGGCTGGCCGGTGGTCGCGCGAACGCGAACGCCTACATCGGCTATGTGTTCCTGTACTTCTACGGTCTCGAACGTCGCCTGCTCACCGAGCTCCCCAACATCGACGACGCCGACGCGGAGTTCGCAACGTTGGTGATTGAAGTCCGCCGGTTGCTCCGGATTTACCACGGCAATCGCTCCTTCCGCGGCTACGCCGAAGGACTGCTCGACGCGGTCGCCCTTCTCGACCCGACGGTGCGGTACGACCGCGCGGCGCCGCCTGTCCCCGAATGGAGCCACGAGCTGCCCGTCGAGCTCAAAATCGGGTTAGCGCAATTGGCCGTCGACGAACATCCGGTCCCGGCGGACTGGGCGTTGTCCTGGTACGGCCACCATCCCGACGCCCACCTCCGCACGCCGGCGGTGCGCTGCGCACACGAGTTCCAGGAGCTGTTCACCAAGCGGTACCACGCCAAGTTCGGCGAGGGAATGGTCGTCAAGCCGAACAAACCTCGCCTGGCCGTCGGCTACTACGCGGCCAGTAGTGGCTTCCACGGCCACGTCACGCTCGAGAACACGAAGTTGCCCGATGTCGGCAAGCTGACCGGCCCGATCACCAAGCTACGCGACATCGTCGAGGGGGTGACCAGCGATCTCGACGCCTACAGCCGCTACCTCGGCCGCAATCCCGACGGCACTGGCTCACCCGCGGCCATCGCGCTCCTGCCGGAGGGCGTCACCCATAAGCCGACCCCGGAAACCGAGGCACTGTGGTCGTGGGCCACGCAGAGCATCGGCAGCGACGGCCGCGGGGTCACCTCGGCCCAGGAGCTGATCTCGCGATGGCCGACTAAGACCGGCAAACTGGCCAAGTCCGACGCCGTCGCCGTGGCTCAACTGCTCGAACACCGCGGCCTCGGCATCGAACCCGACGTGCGGTTCGGCGGGAACACGCCGACCCCGACGTCATCGGTGGTGTTGTTCCGGCGAGCGGATCCCCCAGTCACTGCCCCCAGCGCCGAGTACGCCTCCGCGCTCGCGATCATCAACCTCGGCATGCTCGCCGCCGCCGCGGACGGCACGGTAAGCGAACCAGAGCGGCGTGCACTTCGGGAACTGGCGATCGACGACCTCAACCTCAGCGAAGACGAGCAACTCCGGCTCGACGCCCACGCCGCACTCGTCCTGACCAAACCACCCACCCCCGCGGTCCTGCGCCGGCGTCTGGAATCCCTCCCGACCTCGCGCAAGGCCGCGGTCGGGCGATTGCTCACCACAATCGCAGCGGCCGACGGCCAGGTCACCCCAGACGAGATCCGCACCCTCGAGCGGCTGTTTACCACCCTCGGCCTCGATCCCGGCGAGGTATACGGAACGCTCCACGCCGCCGCCACGTCGGCGGACGAGCTGACCAGCACTCGGATCCCCGGTGCACAGCGGTCCGGCCGCACCATCCCGGCTCCATCGCCGAGTCCGGCGGGAACCCCGACGCTCACCCTCGACCCGGAACGGCTCGCACGAACGAGGGCCGAGTCCGTGCAGGTCGCTGCCGAACTCGCCGAAATCTTTGCCGACGACAAACCCGCTCCTCCACCGCCCGCTCCCGTAGACGCAGTAGTCGGCGGGCTGGATTCCCCGCACGCACTCCTGTTCCACCGGCTCGTCGAACAGGACATGTGGAGCCGTGCCGAATTCGACGTGCTGGCCGCCGAGGCGGGGCTGCTGCCCGACGGTGCCCTCGAAGTCCTCAACGAGGCAGCCTACGACCGCACCGACGAGCCGCTGTGCGAAGGCTCCGACCCCATCGAGATCAACCAGGACATCGTGAAGGACATGCTCGGATGACCACACCCACCCCGAAGCCCGCTCGCCTGCGCCCCCGCGACCGGGACACGATCATCTCCTCCCTGCGATCCGGGGTGGTGCCCCGCGCCGGATTCCAGTACATCCAGGTCGGACGCGCGGCCGAGGTCTCGGCGATGAGCCGGGAGATCACCCGGATCGCCGACGGCGGCTCCGCGGTCCGCTTCGTCATCGGCGAATACGGCGCCGGCAAGACCTTCTTCCTGAACCTGGTCCGTTCCATCGCCGCCGAGCGCAAGCTCGTCACGACCGCCGCCGACCTCAGCCCCGACCGTCGGCTGCACGCCAGCGGTGGTCAGGCGCGCTCGCTCTACGCCGAGCTGATGCGCAACATCGCCACTCGCTCCACACCGGACGGGAACGCCCTGCCCAGCATCGTCGAGCGGTTCGTGACCTCGGCGATCCAAGAGTCCACCAGCGCCGCGACCTCGCCCGCCACGGTGATCGCAGGCCGCCTTGAACTGCTGTCGGAAAGCGTCGGCGGCTATGACTTCGCGCAGGTAATCGCCGCCTATTGGAAGGGGCACGACACTGGCAACGAGCAGCTGAAGTCCGATGCGATCCGCTGGCTGCGCGGCGAGTTCGCGACCCGCACCGACGCCCGTGCGGCGCTGGGCGTGCGCACCATCGTCGACGACTCCAGCTTCTACGACCACCTCAAACTCATCGCCCGCTTCGTCCGGCTCGCCGGCTTCTCCGGCCTGCTCGTCTGCCTCGACGAGATGGTCAACCTCTACAAACTCGCCCACACCGGCGCCCGCAAGTCGAACTACGAGCAGGTACTGCGGATCGTCAACGACTGTCTCCAAGCGAACGTCGAAGGCCTGGGCTTCTGCTTCGGCGGCACCCCGGAAATGCTGATGGACACCCGCCGCGGGCTCTACGGCTACGAAGCGCTCCGCAGCCGTCTCTCCGAGAACAACTTCGCCGTCGGCGGCCTGGTCGACTACTCCGGCCCCGTCCTGCGGCTGGCGAACCTGACCCCCGAAGACATGCACGTACTGCTCGAACGCCTGCGCCACGTCTACGCCGCAGGCGACCCGGCTACCTATCTCGTCCCGGACGAAGCGCTAGCCGCGTTCATGCAGCACTGCGCCAGCCGGATCGGCGACGCGTACTTCCGCACCCCTCGCAACACCATCAAGGAATTCGTCAACCTCCTGGCCGTGCTCGACCAGAACCCCGGCACCGACTGGCGGCAGCTGCTCGGCAACGTCTCGATCGACACCGAAACCAACCCCGATCTCGAGCCGCTGCCCGACGAACTCGACACCTCGGACCCGAACGGCACCGATGAACTCACCAGCCTCCGCATCTGAGGCCGTGAACTTCGGCTTACTACACCCGAAAGCGCAGAGGTGGGTATGGCAGCAAGGGTGGAGCGAGCTGCGCGACGTCCAAGACGCGGCCATTCCCGCCATCCTGGGCGGCAACACCGATGTCTTGATCGGCGCCGCGACTGCCGCAGGCAAGACCGAGGCGGCGTTCCTGCCGATCTGCTCGAAGCTCGCCGACCACCGCGGCCCGGGCATCCAGGCGCTGTACGTCGGGCCGCTCAAGGCATTGATCAACGACCAGTTCCGGAGAACTGAGGAGCTGTGCGAAGCCCTCGAAATCCGGACCCACCGCTGGCACGGCGACGTCGCAGGCACCCGCAAGCAGGCCTTGCTGCGCGATCCGTCTGGAATCTTGCTGATCACCCCGGAGTCGCTGGAAGCCATGTTCGTCCTCCGCGGAACGCAGATCCCACGGCTGTTCGAGGCACTGCAGTACGTGGTCGTCGACGAGCTGCACTCGTTCCTGGGCACCGAGCGCGGTGCTCAGTTGCTGTCGCAGCTGCACCGCCTCGAAATTGCCATAAGGCGACGCGTACCGAGGGTCGGCCTGTCCGCGACATTGGGCGATATGTCGCTGGCCGCCGATCAGCTCCGCCCGGACCACAGTGACCGAGTCACGATCCTCGAATCCGCTGCGACCGGTCAGGAACTGCGGCTACAACTGCGCAGCTACGTCGACAAACGACCGGACACCGACGAGGACGCGGGCATGGCCGTTCGCCGCATCGCCGACCACCTGTTCGCGAACCTGCGTGGCCGGACCAACCTGGTGTTCGCCAACGCGCGGTCTCGCGTCGAGCTGTACGCGGCTGAACTCGCCGACCGCAGCTCGGCCGCAGGGATCCCCAACGAGTTTCACGCGCACCACGGCAATCTCGCCAAGGAGCTCCGCGAAGACGTCGAAGCGATGCTCAAAGACCCGACCAAGCCGACCACCGCCGTCTGCACGACGACACTGGAGATGGGTATCGACATCGGTGCCATCGCCCAGGTCGCGCAGATCGGCCCGCCACCTTCGGTCGCCTCGTTGCGGCAACGGCTCGGCCGCTCCGGCCGTCGCGACCAGCCGGCGGTCCTCCGTGTCTACTACGCCACCGTCGCGATCGACGCCGAGACATCGCTCCTCGACCGCCTCCAGCTTCCCCTGGTACAGACGATCGCGTCGATCGATCTGCTGCTCGAACGCTGGTGCGAGCCGCCCGAGCCGTCCCGCCTTCACCTGTCCACGCTGATCCAGCAGCTCCTCTCCTTGATCGCCCAGCACGGCGGAGCCAAGCCGGCCGAGGCATATCGGGTGTTGTGCGGACGCGGAAGCCCGTTCTCGGCCGTCACCACAGCACAGTTCGCTGACCTGCTCCGCACACTCGGTGCCAAAGACGTGCTCACCCAAGCCGGCGACGACACCCTGCTGCTCGGTGGACGCGGAGAGCCGACCGTCAATCACTACACGTTCTATGCCGCCTTCCAAACGCCAGAGGAGTACCGCCTCGTTCACGGTGGACGGCAGCTCGGCACTATGCCGATCGACTTCCCCCTGTACGAGGGCCTATTACTGGTCTTCGCCGGTCAACGGTGGCGTGTCGTCTCGGTCCATGAAGAAGACAAAGTCGTCCAGCTCACCCCGGCACCCGGCGGCAAGCCCCCGAACCTCGGCGACTCCGGCGGTTTGGTGCACAGCGAAGTCCGGGCGAAGATGCGAACACTCCTCGAAGGCGACCACGCTCCTGCCTACCTCGACCAGCAGTCGCGAACGCTGCTCGAGCAAGCCCGGAGGGACTACGCGACCCTCGAACTCGACAGTCGTCCGGCAATCACCGACGGCTCCGACACGCTGCTGTTCCCGTGGACCGGCGACCGCCAGCTGCACACTCTCGCAGCGATCTTTAACGCGTCCAGGTTGGAAGCCGCAGTCGACGGAGCCGCCATTCGGCTGGTCGGCACGCCCCGCGAAGCGGCGCTGACCGCGTTGGCAAAGGTGGCAAAGGGGCCTGCGCCCGACGTGCACGAACTCGCCCGCAAGATCGAGAGCAAGGCGACCGAGAAGTTCGACAGATGGTTGAGCGAGGAGCTTCTCTGCGATCAGTTCGAGTCGGCCGTCCTCGACTGCCCGGGAGCTGTCCAAACTGCCCGGCTTCTCACAAGCTGACCGCTGCCGATGTCTTGATTCGCCCCGGATTTGGTGCAGGTCTCGTTGTCTGACACCGAGCCCGGGCAGGCTCGCGGGGTTGATCGTAGCGTGACTCTCGTTGGTCGGCTTCGGTCTGGGCTGGGGTGAGGTGGCCGAGCTCGCGGTGGATGCGGCGATGGTTGTACCAGTCGACGTATTCGGCGACGGCGATCTCGACATCGCGGACGGATTGCCAGCCGCGGCCGCGGACGATAGGATTATGAATCAATTAACCCTTTAATAGCGAGTTGAATGCCTCGGCCATCGCATTGTCGCATGAATCCTTGCGTGAGCCGACAGGGGCGACGACTTCGGCTTGCGCTAAGCGCTCGGTATAGCGGATGGCTCGATATTGAACTCCGCGGTCGGAATGGTGGACGAGGCCGGCGACGTCCTTGTCCGGATCGTTTTCTCGCCCAGATCCCCGTCTCCAGAGCGTCGCGGGCGAACTCAACGAACGACTACCGTCCGATTCGCGAACGCGCTGCGGACAGAAGCCGCAGCCAGCCAGAACCGCCCGACATGACCGGCCACGACAACGGACACCCGCTAGGCTCAGGCGACCACCGCCGGAGCCGACGCAGACCCGTCGCACCACTCCTCGCGGACCACTCGCGTCAACATCCGGGAGCGTTTCGCCCCTACCCCCAGCGCCTTCCGCAGCACCTCCGCCGAGACCGGACGCTGATGCCGCGCACGATGCTCCGCGTCAACCTGTCGTGCCCGCTCCACCAGATCAGGATCGAGCCCATCTGTTCTCCCACCAGCGTCCTCCGACAAGGACTCATGGCGATCAGCCACTGACACACCGGGACGCCGGTCGACTTCCCCGCGCACGTCGACAAGAGCTTGCAGAAGACCCGGGCCGACCTCAGACCAGCCAATGAGCAACAACGGCCCCACCGCATCGAACAACGCTCTGCCGACCTCGCCAGCCACCAGTGGCTCAGCAACATTCAACGTCAGCGTCACCACACTCGCACCTACCAGCAACCGCCGCGCAGACCGCATGGTCGCTGGAGAAGCCCCGCATGCCGACAATCGTCGAACTGCGACCAGCAACGCCACCACCGTCAGATCAACCGCAGGCGCAACCAACGGTGCCACCCAGACCGGAACGCCTAACCGAAGGGCAAGCGCCAGCACGTTCCCGAAGCCGAACGTGAATGTGAGCCCAACCACAACGCCGACCATGACGCTCACCGCCGAAACGACCGGATCACGCCGAACCCCTGACCCCGTCACGACAACCACCTCAAAACGCGGTGCCAGACCGGGACCGGACCACGCGACACGACCCGACATTTGCGAGCCCGAGGCGAGCCCGAGACCTCCACCACACGACGACAGCAGCCGACACAGCACGACACCACCGAAGCACCGCGACCACACGAAAAGGTCTTGTCCGACATCACTCGACACCGCCCGGCAGGTCCAACCGTGGACTCTTAACCAGCGGGTTCGGGGTTCGAGTCCCTGATGGCGCACCCTCACTCCCCAGGTTATGACTCTCGTCAACCTGGGGATTTTGGTTTTCTGGAGGGGTTTCTTCCGGTTCGGGACTGTCCATTGTGGTCGTTGGCGAGCCCGAGACTTCGCGCCGACTGCCGCGGGATGATCGCCGCCGTCGCCTCCGCTGCCGCGAACGCCACCTGCGGCAGGACCGTGGTGTAGGTGTCGGAGGTGACGGCGATCGAGGAGTGCCGCAGCATCCGCTGCACCACTTTCATATCGACACCGGCCGCGAGGGCGAGTGTCGCGGCTCCGTGGCGGAGATCGTGCAGCCGGATCGGCGGCAGCCCGGCCTGGCGGGACAGGTCGTAGAGCACGTCGGTCACAGACGCGGGATGCAGCGGGCTCCCGTCCCACTGGGTGAAGGCCAGGTCGTGTTCCTTCCACTGAGGTCCGAGACGCGCCCGGTCCGCGTCCTGCACGGCCAGATGTTGTGCGAGCACCAGGGCGGTGTCCTGGTCGATCGCGACCGCGTTCACCGACTCGTCCGTCTTCGGCGACGACTCCCCCGTCTCCCAACCCCACTGCACGATCTGGTTCGACACCCGGACCTCACCCGTGGCAAAGCTGATCTCCGAACGCCGCAGCCCGCACGCCTCACCCCGCCGCAACCCGATGTGCGCGATCAGATGAAGCAACGGATACAGGGGATGGTTGACCGCGACGTCGAGAAAACGGCCGGTCTGCTCCGGGGTCCACACCATCACCGGGCACGGAATCAGCCCCGTCCGCCGCCACTGCAGCACCCGCTCCGCCGTCCACACCAACGGCGTCCACCGCACCGCAGCAGGCAATTCCACCAGCGACGCCACGTTCACCACCAGAGCCCTTCCTTGACCGGACGGTTCAGGCACGTCTTCAACGTCCCGTTGATCCGGTGGATCGACGTGGGCCCGACCGGCCGCTGCCACTTCACCGCCGCGACCTTCCGCGGGTCACCGCTCTCGCGGTAGACCGCAATCAGCTCGTTGTGCTCGGCGATCGCGTCATACATCGCGTCCAGATGCCGCACCCGCAGCTTCCGCCGCCGCACCTGTCCTAGATGCGGCCCGAGGTACAGCCGCACGTGCGACTCGTAGGACCGGTAGGTGTTGCGCGAAACCTTCCGCTTCTTCGCCGCCAGGAACCCCGTGAACTCCTCGGCCATCAACGGGTCGTGGTCACGTCCGCGCCCGCCCGCACCAGACGCCGCATCTCGTCGATGTCCGGGAACCGCTCACGATTGGCGAACGCCAAGGCGATCACGTCGCCGATGTCGCGCCGCAACTCGACGTCGTCCTCGTCCGCGATCGCCAGCAACCCCCGCACCTGCTCCAACTGGTTCTCCGCTGCGGTGGCCGAGTCGAACCCACGTCGCCGTCGCGGACGGCGCTGCCCCGCCGCGTCCGCCGGAAGCTCGACGCGGAAACCCCACTGGCCGTGCTTGTAGTTCTTCAGCTTCGGACACGCGCTGCCCAACGGCTTCCGGTTCTCGTCCCGGCAATTGCACGTCCGGTACACCGACCCCTCGGTCACCCCACACACCATCCCCTCGTCGCAAGGTCTCCTGTGGAACCAGCGGATCCGACCGCTGGGGAGAACATGCTCGCGCTGCGACCACCCCTCGGGGAAGCCCGAGCTGCGGTCGGATCACCCGAAACGACGAACCGACCCCGCCGCAGAACCTGTTACGTCGTCGGCGGTTCCAGACCGAGCACCCGCAACAACCCCGCCGTCGGGACCCTCCATCCGGTTCCCGCTCGCAGGACCGGGCACGGGAAGTCCCCGTTGCGTGCGAGCGCGTACGCGCTCGTGCGCCCGATCCGCAGTGCCCGCGCCGCCGTCATCAGATCCACCACCGCCGGCAACGCCGCCACCTCCGCCGCCGTCATCGGCACCGGCTCCTGCGCGGTCACGACGCCGCCACTTCCGCGAGCCGCCGCCGAGCCAGACCAGCGCACGCAGGATCCAGATCCACGCCCACGAACGAGCACCCGCGCTCCAGTGCCGCGATCCCCGTCGTTCCACTGCCGCAGAACGGATCCAGCACCACTCCACCGCGCGGACACCCCAGACGCACACAACGCCGCGCGATCTCCACCGTCCCCGCCGCCGGATGCCCCGTGCCCGAACGCCCGGTCGGCACCCGCCACACATCCGGCCAGGCCTCGCCAAGATCAGACTCCGGCGCGAACCAATGCTCTGGTGACCGGGTCAGCAGGAACACCGTCTCGTGGCGCTGCGCGAGCCGGTCCCGCACGCTCTCCGGCCGCGCGTTCGGCTTCTCCCACACCACCGCGTTCCGCACCAGCCAGCCCCGCTCCTGCAACGCCAACGCCACGCGCCACGGCACCCCCACCAGATCCTTGCGGCGAAACGCCGACTGCGGCGGCCGATGCACCCCATACCGGCTCGCCGCCCGCGCCGCCGCCGTCCGCGCCACCGAACCGCGCGCCACGTAATTCCCCCACGAACCGCCGAAACAATCCCCCAGATTCAGCCACGCCGTCCCGCCCGGCCGCAGCACCCTCGACACCCGGCCGAACACCTCGACCAGACGCGCCACATAAAGGTCCACAGTGGACTCCGACCCGAGCTGGCCCGCGACACGATAGTCCCGCAGCCCCCAATACGGCGGCGACGTCACCACGCAATCCACCGACCCGCCTGGCATGCCCGCCACCACCTCCGCGGCGTCCCCCACGCACACCCGCACCGACCCGCTCATCGCTCGCACTCCCGCCGGCCCACGACTGCCCACCTGCCCTGTGCGACAAGACGACGTGGCGTTCTCGGCCGGCGCGCCCTGAACAACGCCATCCCAACGCTGACCGGCGAGCACGATGCCTTCGTCCGTCACGGCGTCCCTCCCGCAGACTGGCCGGCGTCGGTGATGCGCCGGAGCGCGAGCTCGTGGTACGCGGGGTGGGTGTCGATGCCGGTGAAACGCCGGCCGAGCACGCGAGCGGCGACGCCGGTGGTGCCGCCGCCGCTGAATGGGTCGAGGACGTGACCGCCGGGCGGACATCCTGCCGCGATGCAGCGCCGCGGAATCTCCACCGGCGACGGTGCGGGATGCCCGACGCGGGTGCGGTCGGGCGGAATAGCCCACACGTTGCCGGGATTGCGACCACGCTGCCCGTCGGCGGGTGTGCGGGGCCAGGTTCCACGGGCAGTGTTCGGCTTGGTGCCGCCGTAGTGGGCGCGGCGGGACAGGGCACGGTCGCCGGTGTAAGGCTGCCGGATCGCGTCGAGGTCGAAGTAGTAGTCCGGCTGCGTGACAAACAGGAAGAGCATCTCATGCCGGGTCGCGAGCCGATCGGAGATCGGGGTGGGCGTGGCGTGGGGCTTGTGCCAGACGATCGCCGACCGCAAAATCCACCCGTCGTCCTGCAGCGCGAACGCAAGCCGCCACGGCATACCGAGCAGATTCTTGTGCGGCACGTCCGCTCGTGGCCGGTAATGCGGCTGGCCAGCCTGACCGGGAGCGGTGCACCAGTAGCCATCGGAATTGGTGGAGTAGCTGTCACCCACGTTGAGCCACACCGTGGCGCGCGGGGTGAGCACCGGCCGGGCCGCGGAGAACATCGCGCGCAGGGTCTCGATGTAGTCCTCTGCGGTCGGTTCCAGCCCGATCTGCGGATGATGCTCGCGCCGGGCCCCGCAGTCTCGGCACCGCCACCTCCCGGCACCCACGGCGCGGAGGCTGGCCGGCCGGTGCCGGCAGCCGGGTCGACCGCCGGTCCAGGTGTCGGGGGCGTAGTCGCGCAGCCGCCAGTAGGGCGGGCTAGTGACCAGACAGTCCACCGAATCCTCGGGCAGGTTCCGGATCCCGGCTTCGGCGTCGGCAGTCACCAGCGTAACAGCGTCGTCCTCACGGGAGTGGGCGGCGAAGGTGGTCACGCGGCCCTCCCGATGTCCTGTGCGGACAGGCCAAGGCGGCGCAGGCCGATGTCGTGGAACTCGCGATTGAGGTCGATGCCGAGGTAGCAGCGGCCGAGCTGGCGCGCGGCCAATCCGGTGGTGGCGGCACCGCTGAACGGGTCGAGCACCACACCGCCGTCCGGGCATCCGGCCGCGATGCAGCGGCCGCAAGGTCCGGCCGAAGGCGTGCGGCGCGCAGGAGATCCGCGCGGCTGCCGAGCACGCAGAGGGAGCACGACAGTCTTAACTGGACTAGGTGGATTTCAACCGGGTGACAGCCTCGGACGCCCCGCATACCAAGCGGTACGACGACCAGTTACCAGACCGAATAGATCAGCACGGCTTGCGCGATACTTTGTATGACAAGGATTTCCCGCGCTGATAGCGATGGTCGAAGTGTTCGAGCGCAGCCTCGGCAGAGGGTCTTCCCGCCGTCGCCGCTCGCGCTGAGGTATCGGTCTGCCGGTCCGCTAGGCCGGACAAACCTTGTGCCCCCACGACCATAAGCATCTCGTGCTTCGTTCACTCGCGACTATCCAGGCCAGCACACGCAGGCCGTCGGCCAATAGTCCTCGGCTGGCAGCTTGATCAGCGCGGGCCAGCGGGTCGGCTGGCTAATAACATCACGGTTGAGATGACAGCGAAGATGCTGGAGCACGAGTTCGGGTTGAGCTGAGCCGGGCTCTCCGCCATTGGCCGTCCGCATGCAGTCCGGGGCGGTCCCGCCGCCGATTTGGAGTCGAACCGCTGCGGTCAGTGGCGGCCGATCAGGGTGTCGGAGACGTGTTCGAGGTGCTGGCGCATCGCGGTCGCCGCCCCGTCGGGGTCGCGGTCGCGCAGGGCGTCCACGATCGCGGTGTGTTCCTCGTGGTAGGCCCGGCGCCGTTCCGGTGTGGAGGTCCGCCGTTTCAGGCTGCCCCAGACCGGCAGTGCCCGTGCGGTGTTGAGCACGTCGAACATGTTCATCAACAGGCCGTTGTGGGCGCCCTGGGCGATGCTGCGATGTAGCCGCGCATCCCAGGACTCGAAACCCTCGAACGTGTCCGCGCCACCTCCCTGTGTCAGGCAATGCCCGATCTCCTCCAGGTCGACCGAGGTGGCGATCCGCGCGGTCAAGGTCGCGATCTGCGGCTCCAGCAGCAGCCGAACCTGCATGATTTCCGCCGGGCTCGTGTCGGCCGGGGCCCCGTTGACCTGCTGAAGCGCGGTCTCGGTCAGGAACGTCCCGCGACCGACGTGCCGGATGATCACGCCGTCGCCTTCCAGGACCTCCAGGGCACGCCGGATCGCCGAGCGCGGCGCGGCCAGCCGCGCGACCAGCTCCCGCTCGGTGGGTAGCTTCGATCCCGCCGTCAGGCTGCCGTCCTGGGTGCCCTCAGCCAGCAGCGTGCGCAAGGACTGTTCGACCGTTGCCATGCCCTCCCCTTTCCCACCCGTTCCGCCGCTGGTTTCCACCAGCCGGTCCAGCACTGAAACCAACTCTGAAACCAATCGAGACCAATAGTACATGCCCCTTAACGTGGCACTCGACACCGTCGTGACGAGCGCGTACGGTTGCGCATAACCCTACTGGTCCGATTGGTTCAGATTGGTGTGCCGATGAAGCTGGTCACGTTCACCGTCGCGGACGAGCATCGCATCGGCGTCGTCGACGCCGAACAGGGACACGTCCGCGATGTCAGCGACCTGCTGCCCGCCGGGGCCGGCGTGCTGGAGGTGATCGAGCACTGGGCGCAGTGGGTACCCCGGTTGATCGCCGACGCGCCCGCCGTGGCGACCCACCCCCTGGAGTCGGCGCGCCTGGTCGCGCCGATCCCGGTACCGCGCCGCAACATCTTCTGCGTCGGCAAGAACTACCGGGCCCACGTCGCCGAGTTCGGCCGCAGCGGCTACGACCAGCCCGACCGCTCCGAGGAACTGCCGGAGTATCCGGTGGTGTTCTCCAAGGCCACCACCTCGGTCACCGGCCCCTTCGACGACATCGCCGCACACCCGGGCGTGACCTCGGAGCTGGACTACGAGGCCGAACTCGGCGTGATCATCGGCACCGGCGGGCGCGGGATCAGCCGGGAGCGAGCGTTCGAACACGTCTGGGGCTACACGATCATCAACGACTTCACCGCGCGGGACCTGCAACGCAACCACAAGCAGTGGCTGCTGGGGAAGTCGCTGGACACACACTGCCCCATGGGCCCCTACGCGGTCTCCGCCGACGAGATCGACGACATCACCGCCGTGCAGGTGGAGAGCTGGGTCAACGGCGAAGCCCGGCAGTCCGCACCGGTGAAAGACTTGATCTTCGACATTCCCGAGCTGATCGCGACCATCTCGGCCGGAATCACCTTGTTGCCGGGCGACATCATCGCGACCGGCACGCCTGCCGGGGTCGGGATCGGGTTCGAGCCGCCGAAGTTCATGGTCTCCGGCGACGTGATCGAGATCGCGATCACCGGGCTCGGTGTTCAGCGCAACCGGGTCGCCTGAGCGGCCTGGCCACCACAAGCCCATCACCGCAGCGGACAAGAGGAGCATCGTGAAGATCAACGGCAGGGAACTCGCCGTCGAGATCGAGGGCGACGGACCGGCCGTGCTGTTCGTGCACGGCCTGGGCGGCACGTCCAACTTCTACCAGGTGCAGGCCGAGGCCCTGACGTCCTCGCACACCGTCATCCGGGTGGACTCGGCCGGAGCCGGCCGGTCGGCACTGGCGCAGGACATCAGCATCGAGTCGCACGCGGAGGATCTGGCCGCCGTGCTCGACCAGGCTGGTGTCGCCTCGGCCGCGGTGGTCGGTCATTCCATGGGCACGCTGGTGGTGCGCGCCTTCGCCGCCCGCCACCCGGACATGGTCACCTCCCTGACGCTGCTGGGCGCGGTCGCCGTCCCTGGCGAGCAGGCGCGGCAGGCGCAACGCGACCGCGCGGCGCTGCTGCGCCGCGAGGGCACGGCCGCAGTCGCGCCCGGCGTGGTCGCCAACGCCCTGTCCGCGGCCACCCGCGCGGACAAGCCCGAGGTCGCCGCGTTCGTCCGGGAACTGATCATGCGGCAGGACCCGGAAGGGTACGCCCGCAACTGCGAAGCGCTCGCCGCCGCGACCGACCCCGGCCCGATCGATCCCGCGCTGCCGCTGCTGCTGATCACCGGCGAGGCGGACAAAGTCGGTCCCCCGCAGGTCAGCCACGACCTCGCTAACGCGCACGGCGACACGGTGGTGGAGGTGATTGCAGGAATCGGGCACTGGACCGTGCTGGAAGCGGCAGCCAAGGTGACCGAGCACCTGACCAAGTTCCTCTAGACCCGCACCGCCGTCGCGCGACCGTCGCGCGCTCACTGCCCCGCATCACCGTCCCCGACCACTTTCGACCGTTCTCGACGACCTCAACGCAGAGGAGAGGCACCGTGTCCGCCAGCAAAATCCTGTTCCGCAACGTGTCCATTCTCGACTCCACCGGTGCCGATCCCTACCCCGGCGACGTCCTGGTCGAGGACAACCGCATCGCCTCGGTCGGGACTGTCGACCCCGCCTCGGCCCGCGACGCGCGGGTCATCGAGGGCCGTGGCCGGACCCTGATGTCTGGGCTGTGTGACGCGCACACCCACTTCACCTGGAACAACTCCGCCGACCTCGACGGTCTCGGCGCACTGCCGGTCGAGGAACACTTGCTGTTCGCGATCGAGTCAGCCAAGACCTACATCGACTCCGGCTACACCATGTGCCTGGGCGCCGCCTCGGCCAAGGACCGCCTCGACGTGGTCTGCCGGGACGCGATCAACGCCGGGCGCATCCCCGGCCCCCGCTACCTCGCCAACGGCCCCGAGATCGCGGTCACCGGCGGTGCCCTGGTCAAGGGCATCACCAAGTTCGCCGACGGCCCCGAAGGCATGCGCAAAGCCGTCCGCGAACTGATCGACATCGGCGTGGACCAGATCAAGCTGTCCATGACCGGCGAGGAGATCACCGGCACCCAGCGCGCCGAGGACACCTACTTCTCCGACGAGGAAACCGCCGCCGCCGTCACCGAAGCCCACCGGCGCGGCAAGCGGGTCTGCGCGCACGCCCGCAGCGCCGAGAGCGTGAAGATGTGCGTGCGTCACCATGTCGACGTGATCTATCACGCCAGCTTCACCGACGCCGAGGGCATGGAGATGCTGGACGCCAACAAGGACTGGGTGTTCGTCGCGCCCGGCATCAACTGGCTCATCGCCACCCTCTACGAGGCGGCCGATTTCGGGTTCCCGCAGGAAGCCGCCGAGGCCGTGGGCTACAAGAAAGAACTCGACCAGGCCATCGAGGGCCTGCGCGAGATGCACCGTCGCGGTATCCGGGTGCTGCCCGGCGGGGACTACGGATTCGCCTGGACCCCGCACGGCACCTACGCCCGCGACCTTCATCACTTCGTCGAACTGCTCGGCTTCACCCCGATGGAAGCGATCCTCTCCGCGACCGCGTGGGGCGGGGAAATCATGTTGCGGCCCGACGAGCTGGGCAAGGTACAGCCGGGCTACCTGGCCGATCTGCTGCTCATCGACGGTGACCCGCTGGCCGACATCACCGTGTTGCAGGACCACAGCAAAATCAACTACATCATGAAGGACGGCGTGTTCCACAAGCAGGCCAGCGAGGCCACCGCGGACACTCCGCCGTTGCCGGGCAGCCCGGACCGCAACCAGAACGCCACGGCCTGACCCGCTCAACCAGCCTGCCAGCCAGCTCGCCGCTGGGTACGGGCTCGGGTTGCCGGGCACCGGTCGCGGTGTCCGACCACCCGGTCCGATCGTACGTATCCGCTGTTGGCCGGGACGCATTGCACGAGGGGGGAACCCGTTGCCCTTGCTGATCTGTCGAACCTGTCCGCGCTACGACACCCGACGCGCCGGGCAGTTCTGTCGGGATCTCCAGCACCACCTGAACGAAGAAGCCGACCGGGCCGGAATCGATCTGCGGTCAGTGCAGTGCCTGGGCGGATGCCCAGTAGACGGTGTTGCCGCGGTCGACGAGCCGGGCAAAGCTCGCGTGCGATTCAGCGGACTGCGCCCCGAGCACGCCGCGGCACTGGTTGAGGCCGTGCGCGCCTACGCGGAGTCCGACAGCGGCGAACCGGACGACTGGGAGGTGCCCGACCCGCTGGCCAGCCGGATCAGCTCGGTCACCCTCAAGCGGCTTCCGCGATCAGCGGCGTAGCTGACGATTTCGCCCAGCTCCGCCACGTCCAGGACGGCGTGTCAGGCGTCTGACCAGCGGTCAGTTCTGGGCCAGGTCAGACCGTGCGCCTCGCCCGGACTCGCAGTGCGGTGACGCGGCGGTCGGCGGCTGCGCGCCGCCGACCCCACAGCAGACCCGGCACCGGGATCGCCCTGTACGGCGGTTCCCGCTCCGAGCGCGGGTTAGCGAATCGACGGGATCACCGGCATCCCGATCGCGACCGGACCACGACCGCCGGTGCGGGCGAGGCGGTCGAGCGAGGCCAGTTTCTGGGCAGCGTGGTCCAGACTCACCTGAAGCCCGTCGACCTCGCCGAGCCAGCCGTTGGTCTTGGCCTCGGCGATCCGATCGGCGAGATTGCGAGCGATCTCCGCCAGTCGGGCCTGTTGAGTCGGGGCCACCCGCAGCATCGGGCATCGAACACACACGTGCTCGTGCGCACAGGGGGTGGCGTAGGGACGGCCGCAGGTTCCCAGCTCGACCTTGCGCAGCTCGAAGTGTTTCTGGAATTGGGTCCACTCCTGGGTGGTCGGTTCGCGGTACTCGGCGGGTGGGCGGGTCTCGCGTCGGGTGTTCAGGTACGCGCGGTAGGACCGGATCAGTTCGGCCTGGAACACCGCGAGGTAGGCGTGGGTGGTGGCGAGGTTGTGGTGACCGAGGATCTTGGCAGCGATGTGCACCGGCAGGCCGCCGGTGACCGCGTCGGTGGCGAAGATCCGGCGGAAGTCTTGCGGGGTGTAGCGCAGCGGTTGGCCGGCGCGATCGGTCAGCCCGGCCCGCAGGAGGGTCTCGTGGAGCAGGCGGTAGAGCACGCGGGGGCCGATGATCTCCCGCCGCCAGCCGATCGTGCGCTGGAACAGGTGCGGCAGCGGCGGCCCGGTGACCCGCTCGTGCACGTTGGTCTAAGCCGCCTTGTCCCGGCGGCGGCGTCCCTGTCCGTGTCGGCGTTGTTTGCCTTTCCCTGCTTTCGCAACGTGATCGCAGTGCCGCGTGCGGCCTCCAGCACCTGCGACCGGAGCGCCCGCAACGCCGTCACGTGACCGTGGTCCAACACCACCGTGCGCACGCTCGCGCCGGACTTCGGCGAACACACCACCACCCGGCCGCGACGGTCCTGGACCTGATGCGACAACCTGCAATACTCCGGCGTCGAGATCGAGATCGCACCACCACAGCCCCGTCGCCTCGGACGTCTTCATGACCACGACACGCCACTGGAGCACAACTGCGGTTGCCGTACTGGAGGACATCGGCAGTCCACCGCACGCGCCTCCGCCACCTGTGAAAGGCCCGACCTCCGTCCTATGTGGATCTCCGATTGAGCGCGCGGTGCAGGGAACTTGTCAGCTCGTGGCCGACGGCGTTCTCCGCAATCGTGGCCGCGCGATGCAGTCCGGAGAGATCGAGTCCGGTGTGGACACCGGACTCTCCGAGCCAGTACACCAGCTCCTCGGTCGCGATGTTGCCACTGGCGCCGGGGGCGAACGGGCATCCGCCGAGTCCTCCCACCGAGGCATCCAGCTGCCGAACGCCGGCCAGTATGGCCGCGAGGGCATTGGCCTGCCCGGCCCCCCGTGTGTCGTGCAGGTGGATGCCGATCTCGATGCCGGGACAGGCGCGTGCGACCTCACCGAGCAGGCTCAGCAAGCGCGCCGGAGTCGTGGTGCCGATCGTGTCGGCGAGGCAGAGCCGGTCCGCGCCGGCGCGGACCGCGGCCTTCACCACCTGGAGGATTCGAGCGGGTGGGGTTCGCCCCTCGAAGGGGCAGTCCCACGCGACGCCCACGATGACCTCGACGTCCCCACCGGCTTTGTGCGCGCGTGTGGCGATCTGGCCGATCGCGTCCGTGGCATCCGCGGTGATTTTACCCGTGTTGGCCTTGCTGTGGGCGTCCGAGGCCGAGATGACATATTCGAGGTTGGCGACCCCGGCGTCCACGGCGCGGTCCGCACCGCGAGTGTTGGCCACGAGCGCCGAGAACCGTACCCCCGGCCAGCGTCCGAGCTCGGCCGCGACCTGATCCGCGTCCGCGAGGGCAGGAACCGCCTCCGGGGATACGAAGGAGGTGACTTCCACTCGCCGTGCGCCGGCATCGACGATCGCGTCGAGGAGTTCGAGTTTGGTCGAGGTCGGGATGGGGTTTTCGAGCTGGAGGCCATCACGCATACCGACTTCGCGGATGTCCACTTCGTCCGGCAAAACGAGCGACATGGTCTTCATCTCCGGGTCAGATCGTTGCTGTCGCACGAAGTGAGGCGATCTCGGCGGTACCGAGGCCGAGCTCGGTGAGGATGTGGTCGGTGTGCTCGCCCAGGTCCGGTCCTGCCCAGCGGACGCTGCCCGGAGTACCGGACAGGCGAGGAGCGACGTTCTGCATGGCGAATTCTTCGCCTCGCCTGTTGCGCGCGTGGGTGATCGCCGAGCGAGCCGCGAAATGCTCGTCGGCGAACATGTCCTCCGCCCGGTAGACCTTTCCGGCCGGTACACCGGCCTCGTGCAGCATCTCGAGCACGGTGTCGGCGTCCAGCTCACGCGACCAGCCGGCGATGAGCTGGTCGAGCTCTGCCTGGTGCTCGCCTCGGGCATCGTGGGTCGCATACCGAGGATCGGCTGCCAGCTGGGCGCGTCCCATCGCCGCGGCGAGCCGGCGGAACACCGTGTCCTGGTTCGCCGCGATGAGGACTTCGGCCCCCTTCGCTGTGGGGTACACGTTGCTGGGAGCGACATTCGGCAGGATCGCGCCGGTCCGCTCTCGCTGATGGCCGACCGCATCCCACTCCGTGAGCTGTGCCTCCGACATCGCCAGAACCGCCTCGTAGATCGCCGAGTCCACCACCTGGCCGCGCCCGGTGGACTTCCGGGTATGCAGTGCTGCCAGTGCACCGAGGGCGGCGTAGGTGCCGGCCAGCGAGTCGCCGATGCTGACTCCGGCCCGTGCGGGGGGCCGGTCCGGTTCACCGATCAAATGGCGCAGGCCTCCCATGGCCTCCCCGATCGACCCGTAACCGGCACGACCGGCATACGGACCGGATTGACCGAATCCACTGACCCGGACGACAATGAGGGCAGGGTTCTCAAGCCAGAGCCGTTCCGGGGCCAGGTTCCAGCGCTCCAGCGTTCCGGGCCGGAAATTCTCGATCAGAATATCCGCGGTGGCCAGCAGCTTCCGGGTTACCTCCTGGCCTCGTGCGCGGCGAAGGTCGCTGGTGATCGACTTCTTGTTCCTGGCGATCACCGGCCAGGTCAGCGAGTCGCCGTTGTCGTTCTTCGTGCCCCAGTGTCTCATCGGGTCCCCGGCGCCCGGCTGCTCGATTTTGATCACCTCGGCACCGAGGTCACCGAGCAGCTGACCGCAGAACGGGCCGGCAATGAGCTGTCCCATCTCGATCACCCGAATGTCACTGAGTGGACCGGGTGGGTTCGTCATGCTGTCCGTCCTTTCACGCCAATCGCCACGATTCGTAGTGACGGAGCGGCCATCATCGGTCAGGCCGGGTGGGTTGACTCTCATTCCCGCGCGTACCGCCACGTTTATCGGAGCTTTCGTCCGGGCCACGAGCGCCGGTGCTCGCCCAACCCGTCCGGCCCGCCCCTGCGGCTGCCGCCGTCTGCGGAGGCAGCCCGGATTCTCCGGCGCGCTGCAGGCCGGCTGCATCCAGTACCTCGATCCAGCCGCGGTGCAGCGCGATCGTGCCCGCATTCTCGAGCCGTTTCATGGCGTAGCTGACCGAAACCCGGGTACGGCCGGTAGCGCTGGCGATCTCCTGGTGGGTCAAATGCAGCAATCGATTGACTTCGGGCGGAGCGTCGGCGCGCCCGCTTTCCGCCCACAGTGCGTGCAGAAGTGCGGCGGTCTGCGTCGTGGTGTCCGAGAACGCGGCGAGCCCGACCTGCTCGATCAGGTTGGCGATCTTGCGGTGGGCACGCTGCAGCAACGCGTAGACCAGGTTCGGCTCGGACATGCACAGACGCTCGAACTCGCGACGCGGCATCACCCGGACGACCACTTCGGTGATCGCCACCGCACGCGCGCTCGCCGGCAGGTTGCCCGGTTCACCGAAAATCACCGTGTCGCCGAGCACGCACCCGGTTCCCTTGTAGAACAGCAGCCGTTCAGCACCTCCCGGATGGCAGGTGGTGACCCGGGTGACGCCGTGTTCGATGAGGAGGGTTTCGTGTTGCGCCCGTTCGACGTCGAACACCACCGACCTCGGCTGGTATGTCGCGGTCGGACAGTGTGCGAAGTAGGGTGCGATGTCGGACCCACGTGAATCGACGAACGGCTTCACACGCACCTCCTGCAGGCGTCCCTGCGAAATCGGCCCAGCTCGGATCCCGCCGCTTCATTGTGCGCCGCGTGCGCGGCTGGTGCCGCTTGTCTCAGATCGGGTATCCGGCTTGTTCGAGCGCGGTTGTCGCGATCTTCATGTCATCGGTGTAGTGGCCCCCGGACACACCGATGCCGCCGACGACAGCTCCGTTGACCTTCACCGGGTACCCACCACCGAAAACGACGAGTCGCGGCGTGTGCACGATGCCGTCGGCCAGCGGCGCGTCGTCCTTGATGAAGTCGTGCCATTCATGGGAGGCGAGGCCGAATGCGGCGGCGGTATATGCCTTGTCCTGCGCGATCTGCACGGTCAGGAGCGCCGCCCCGTCCATGCGGACGAAGGCTTTGAGGATTCCCGCTGGGTCGACGACGGCGATCGTGCTCGCCTGACCGTGTTCCTCGGACGCCGCCGCGGCGGCGTTGACGATTCGTTGAGCGAGTTCGGCGCTGATGGCCGGCTGGTCGAAGGTCGGGCTAGCGAGCATGGTCTCCACCTCCGGAGGATCGGCGCCGCGGTGCGGACAGGCTGAGAATCCGGTTGACGGCCGCTTCGGATACGTTGACGTTGGGAGCGCTCACCGAACGCACGCCGGGAACAGCGCGGACGATCGGTGCCACTTTGCTGTAAAAGGTGGCCGCGACAGCGGGACAGGCTTGGCAGGCGCCATCGAAGCGCAGGCTCACATCGCCTTCCGGAGTGATCGACGCACTGGCGACCGCACCGCCGTGCGAGTCGAGAAACCGGCTGACGTTGGCCTCCAGGGCGGCGTCCACCCGGTGCTGGAGGTCGGGCAGTAACGAACTCATGGCTGCCGCTCGTCGCTGCCATAGATGGTTTTGAGGGTCTGACCGACATCGATACCGAGCAGCCGCGCATAGTTCTCGCCGAAGATCTTCCGCTTCGCGTCGCGGGTGATCCGCGGGAAGCCGTAGTCCTCCTGCAGGTTCCGCGGCATGTCCAGCTCGGCGAACAAGTCGATGTAGCCCTGGACATTGGGCCACACGAACGCCTCGGAACCCCACAGCAGACGGTCGGGACCGACATACATCAGCGCCTTGCCCAGCCGTTTGAGCGCCTCCCTCGGCATGATCGGATAGATGTTGATCCACGCCGACAACGCGAGCCATACGTTCTGGTTACGCGATGCGATGCTGATCGACTCGTCGATGTAGGGATCCCCGAGATGGTGAATGACGAAGGTCAACTCCGGAAAATCGATCGCCGCCTGCTGCAGATCGGTGGGGTTCATGTGTTCCATGCGCTCGGTACCGAAAGGAACGCCCTTATGGAACTGGACGTTGGTGATACCCAGTTCCAGCGCCTTCTCCCACAACGGATACGCGATCTGCCGGTCGTCGATCCGCCAGCTCAGCGAGTTGTCATGCGCCTGATAGAACTTGAAACTGACCGCACCCCACTCCTCGGCCTGCCTGGTCATCTCCTTCATCGCACCCTCGACACCCTGGTACAACGGGTCGACCCCGCCGCAGAACAGCACGCGATGGGGAAACGCCTCCTTCAACGCGTACTGCCGATGCGCCGGCGAGAAACCGTCCTTCCACCAGCCGAACAGCGGAACCGTCTGCGCCATCGCGATGTCGGTCTGCGACTCCTCGAACAGAATCCGCCCAGCCTCTTCGACACTGAGCTCCTCGTCGAGAAAATGATCATTGGCCGGGTACTTCTCATTGGACAGAACCACGCCGAAACCGTGCAGGTTCCGCGCGACCTGCTCCCCCCGGGGGCCGATATTGCCCGGCTTGTTGTCATACATATGCACGACATTATCGAACACGAACATTCCATCACGCATATAAGAGCGCCTCTCTGGGTTCTTCGCGTGTCGGCCGCCGGCCGAGTCATCCGACTCCCGGTGCGGCACTGAAGGACAAGACTGCCGTGACTGCCGGGGGCTGAGGTAATTGCTCACCGCGCCGACCACTCAACCAGTGATTGTACACTATCCGAGTCTCCTGCTCCGATGTCAATACTCCCGCCGGACTGACTTCCCGGCCCCCGCCGGGCGATCTCGCCCCGGCCCCACCGGCCGCGAACCCGCGACCCAAGCACTCGCGTACGGCTGCGGCCATCGCGTGCCTGCAACGCTGAAACCCGTTCTTGAACTGCACATAACCTGCAATGTCAAGCATTAGACCGACACGCAGGGGGACCCGGGACACAATGAGCGGAGTTCCTGACCGGCGTTGCGGCCCAGCCTGATCCGCCTGACTGATCCGTCGCGGAGAACCAGGGGCGACGACCGGCGGTAAGCCGGCCACTTTTCGATGATTGTATACGATCTGGACTTTTTGCTTCTTCGCATCGACGGGAGGAAGATCATCAACGCTGGCTTCACGCGCTCGTTCGGCGCGCATCTGCACGTCGCGCATCTCGCGCATCGATCACAGGCCGCGCAGTCACCTGCCATCCCGGCCGCCACCCGTGACACCGCGGGAACGGCCGCCGTCACCAACGTCTACCTGCTGACGGACGCGGCGCGTTCGCTGCTGGTCGATACCGGGCCCGTGGCCGCCCAGGACCTGGTCCTGAGCTGGCTCGCGGACACGCTGCCCGGCTCCAGCGCTCTGTGCGTTGCCGCGCTGCGCATGGGTGAATTCGACTCGATCGCGAACATGGTCGCGGTTGCCGCCAAGTTTCCGATCGAGACCATTTTCGGCGCACAGGTCGACGGGCTCGGGTGGTTCGACGTACACCCGGAACCAACCTCGCCCGGCGCGCTGCAGGATGCCGTTTACCAGCGAATGCCGTCCCAGGCAGGCATTTCCCTCGGCGACGGCCGGACGGTGGAAGCCGTCCAGCCATTGCTTCGGCTGCTCACCACCCACTGGCTCTACGACCCGCTGACCGGCTCCGTGTTCACCTCCGACGCGTTCTCCTACGCCGGCGACGTGGGCTCCGGTGGTGATGCGTGGACGGTCAGTGCAGGGTCTGACGCCATAACGGTCGACGATGTGTGCCGGCATCTCGTCCGGACCCGCTATTGGTGGCTTCCCGGCGCCGATACCCGGCCGATCAGCGAATGGCTCGAACAGTTCTTCGCCTGTCACGACGTCGAGCGCATATGCCCTGCCCACGGCGCTGTGCTCGACGGGGCAGGCGTCGTCCAACGCCACGTCGAACTGCTCCTGGCGGCTCTTCACCGCTTCCGCACCGAACCGCGTGGTTATCCCTTCGCACGAGCGGCCACCGTGGCCGGCGGAAAGGTGGCACGATGACCGCCCTGCCACGCCGGCTCGGTCCCGGCCTGTACTGGCTCGGTGACTGCATCAAGACGCAGCACGCAGGCCGTACCTACCATGCCTACAACTCGGTGTACATCGTGTCGGGTGAGGATCGCTCCGTGCTCGTCGAGACCGGGTTCCCCGCCGACCTGCCGATGCTCGGGCGACAGATCGACGAGCTGCTCGCCTCGGGTGCGGTCGCTCCCCTGGAGTACCTGTTCGTCACCCACCAGGAGACTCCGCACGCCGGTGGGCTCGGGCGTTTCCTCGAGAAGTTCCCGGACGCGGTCGCCGTCGGCGGCGTCGAAGACCTCGACCAGATCTTTCCCCGGCATGCCGAGCGTTTGCACCTCGTCGGGACGAGCGCCGAATTCGATCTCGGGGGAAGATCGTTCCGCATCACGCCCGGCGTCATCCGGGACCTGATCACCACGTATTGGGGCTTCGACACCCTTACCCGCGCGCTGTTTCCCGGTGACGGGTTCGCTTACAGCCACTTCCACGAGGAGGGCCACTGCGGGCTCGTCGCCGAGGAGGCGGCGACCCTCGACGTCCCGGCGATGACCGCGCTGTTCGCCGAATTCGCGCTCCACTGGACCAGATTCACCGACGTCGAGCCCTATCTGGTGGAACTCGACCGGCTCATCGCCGACCTCGACGTCACCCTCGTAGGCCCCACACATGGCCTGCCCATTACCTCGCTACCTCAGACCCTTCCCTTGGTAAAGCGAGGATTCCGAGCCGGTGCCGACGCCTGAGCCAGCCCCGAGCATCTATCCTTTCACCGATACCTGAAGGCTGGAACCCATGGACGTACACCGTCGTACGCGCACGATCGTCAACCGACGCCTCCTCACGGTGCTGTTCGGCATCGCGCTCATCTCGCATATCGACCGATCCAACGTCAGTTTCGCAGCGCTGGACATGAACAGGCAGCTCGGCATCTCCAGCACGGTCTTCGGGTTGGCGGCCGGAATCTTCTTCATCGGCTATGCAGCGTGCGGCCTGCCGCACGCTCACATCCTCGAACGATTCCGTTCGCACCGCTGGCTCGCCGCTATGGTCGGACTGTGGGGTCTGTCGTGCATGACCCTCGCCTTCGTCCCCAACCCCGCTCTGTTCATCCTCTTCAGGTTCCTGCTCGGCGCTGCGGAGGCGGCGTTCATTCCGGCCGCGTACACGTGTATGGCGCGGTTCTACTCGCGCAATGACCTCGCGGGTGCGACCGCGAAGATCGCCGCTGCCTCGGCGATGGCCTCCGTCGTAGGGGCGCCCCTGGCCGCCGGGATGCTGCAGATCGACTGGGTAGGCCTTGTCGGCTGGCAGTGGCTGTTCGTCCTGCAGGGTGCCCCTGCCGTGATCATCGCACCCTTCGTAGCGCGACTCGTGCCGTACGGCCCCGAACAGGCTCGCTGGCTGCCCGACGCGAACCGCCGCTGGCTGCTCGACCGCAACGAGCAGGACGACGCGACCGTCGACCTCGCGGGCAGGGGCGCTTCTTCGACGGTCTTCGCCAGCGTCATCCGCATGCGACGGGTATGGATCCTGGGCGGCGTCTACTTCTCGGTCAACCTCGGCTTCTGGGGACTGATCTTCTTCCTGCCCCAGATCGTCAAATCGGGCTTCTCGCACCTGAGTTCCGCACAGGTCGCGCTGGTGTCCGGGCTGCCGTATCTCGTCGCCCTCATCACGATGATCTTCTTCGGCCGCACCTCGGTCATGACCGGCGATCGCCGGTGGCATCTGTTCGGACTCCTGCTCGGCTCCGGAGTGGCCCTTTTCGTCGCACTCGAGGTCGGTTCCGCGACCGCGCGCCTCGTCGCCCTGGCCGCGGGGATCGCACTGTCCTACTCCGCGATCGGCCTCTACCACGCCGTCACGGCCTCCACACTCGCACCGAATGTGCGCGCCATGGGCCTTTCGCTGGTGAACGGCCTCGGCCTGCTCGGTGGATTCGTCGGCCCATATCTGTTCGGCTGGCTGCGCGGAAGCACCGTTTCGAACACGACCGGCTTCTATCTGTTCAGCGCTGCATTCCTCGTGGGTGCTTTCGTGGTCCTTGTCGCCGCTCGGCATTTCCCGGCAGCGTCGCGCGATCGCGATCAGGCCACAGCGCTGTCGACCCCCGAGCCCGAGGCGACCGCGCTGTGAAGTAACTGCGCGTCCCTCGCCGCAGCCGAGGCCGGCCCCGCGCCAGACCTGATCATGCCCGGGGCGACGTCCACCCGCGGACACGCCCTATCTTCTCGAAGGTTCCGGGAGGACATCATGCCCGCGTTGCGGCTGGTTCGTTCGTGCTGGATTGCCTAGTCGTTTCGCGTGCCTGGACCGGAAGGACTGGTTCTCCGGTCGCGGTCCACGTGCCGAGGGTGATTTCGGCGGTGATGCCAGGACCGAAGCCGGCAATGATTCCCTGGTCGGCGTGGTTGACGCTTTCGGCGTCGAAGAAGCGGTCGAGGGCGTCGAAGATGACGGCACTCGCGATGTTGCCGCGCTCGGTGAGGGTCGCCCGGCTGTAACGGAACATCGCCGGTGGCAGTTTCAGGTACGTGCACAAGTCGTCCAGAATTCTGGGCCCGCCCGCGTGGACGATGTAAAAGGCGAGCCTGGAGATATCCTGGCCGCGCAATCCGGCCATCTCACGCAGGGCGGGGGCGAGGTCGGCCATGGTGCCGGGTACCCGCTTGTCGAGCATGAAGTGGAAGCCGGTGTCGCGGACCGCGTAGGAAATCCATTGTTCGGTGCCGGGTACCAGGTGGGAGCCGTTGTGGTCCAGCCGGACACCTCGGCAGCCCTGGCCGCGGACCACCGCGGCGGCGATCGCATCCCCGAAAAGGCCATTGGACAGCAGGTTGCCCACCGCCAGGTCGGTCGGCTGGTAGCACAGTGAGCAGAATTCACAGCACAGGATCAGCACGTTCGCCTGCGGGTAGGCGGTACAGAAATCGTGGGCGCGGTTGATGGCTGCGCCGCCGGCGGCGCAGCCGAGCTGGGCGATCGGCAATTGCCGAGTCTGCGGCCGGAAACCCATCGTGTTGATGAGCCATGCGGTCAGCGAGGGCATCATGAAGCCGGTGCAGGAGACATAGATGATCATGTCGATGTCGCGGGGGGCGAGGTCGGCGTGGGCCAGGGCGCGGTACGCGGCCTCGGGTACCCGGGCTTTGGCCTCCGCCTCGTAACGGGCGTTGCGCGAGGTCAAGCCGGGGTGGCGGAGGGTGTCTTCGATGGGCTGCACCAGGTGGCGGGTCCGCACTCCGGTGTTGGCGATCAGGCGTAGCGCAAGATCCAGCTGGGGGTGGTCCGCGTGCAGCTCCCGCGCCAGGTCGAGGGTCTGCTCCTGGGTGATGACGTACTCGGGCACGGCGATGGCCGGCCGGCACAAGGTGGCCATGTCCGGCCCCTACCAGGTCACTGGCAGGGCCAGCGGGTAGCGCCAGATGGACACGGTGTTCCACCGCACCTCGTCTTGTGGCACGGCCAGGCTCAGCCCCGGGAAACGGCTGAGCAGCGTGCCGATGGACACCTGCAGGACCATGCGGGCCAGGTGGGATCCCAGACAGTGATGACTGCCGTAGCCGAAGGTCATGTGCCCGGCGGGCGACTGCCGCTCGAAGTCCAGCTCGTCCGGCCGCTCATAGGCGAGTTCGTCGCGGTTGGCGGTCAGATACGACACGTGCACGATGTCGCCCGCCTTGATGACCTGGCCACCGAGTTCCACGTCCTCCAAAGCAACCCGGGGAATGCCGACCCCCTGCCGGAAGGGGATGTGGCGCAGCAGCTCCTCCAGTGCCTGAGGCAGCAGGCCGGGCCGCGCTCGCAGGTGCGCCAGATGGGCGGGGTGCGTCAGCAGCGTGTAGACGATGTTGCAGATGTTGTAGGTGGTGGTGTCGTGCCCGGTCACCACCAGCAGCATCGCCAGCACGGCCAGTTCGTCGGCGCCGAGGGCGTCCTCGCCGATTCTCGCGGTCGCCAGCGCACTGATCAGATCGTCGCCGGGGTTGCGGCGCCGCGCGGCGGTCAGCTCGGCAAAATAGCCGCGTAGCGCGGTCTTGGCGGCGGCCGCGGAGGACGTGTCCTCGGCGCTCATGGACATCATGGCCATGGCCCAGCGCCGCAACTGCGACCGGTCCGCCGCCGGTACGTCCATCATCTGGCTGATCGTCATCACGGGCAGTTCGCCGGCCAGGTGTGCGGCGACATCGGCAGGCGCGCCGCGCTCGACCATGCCGTCCAGCAGCCGGTCCGTGGTGCGCTGGGTCCAGGGGCGCAACGCCTCGACCTGGGCAGTGGTGAACGCTTTGACGACCAGCCGGCGCACCCTGTTGAGCGCCGGTGGGTCCATCAGGTTGATCGCCTCGGATTGCGCGATCGGGGCCGGGGTGATGCGCGGGAAGTCCCGGCCGACGAGCGCGGCCCGGCTGAAGCGCCGGTCGGAAGTCACGGTTTGCACGTCGGCGTAGCGGGTCACCAGCCAGCAGGGACCCGCTCCGTACGGCATGTGCACCCGAGCCACCGGCGCCTCGGTCCGCATCCGCGTCATGAACGGATCGGGCTCCAGAGCGTCATCGTGTCGGAATGGACACGTTTGCCCGGTGTTTATAGCAGTCATCGGAATACTCCCGCCGATCATGCAGCACCTGCCAGCGTATCCCTCGCCCGGTACAGAGCCGCCTCGATCAAAAGAAGATCACTCGTAAGAGATCACCCGTGCCCACGCATTCGGCGGCGCCGGTCCGCACGCCCGCCATCACCATTCGGGCGTGACTTCCCTCAGCGCTACGCCGCATTTACGATTCGCGGTCCGCGAATCCGTGGCGCCCTTCCCGTCCCGCAGGTGAAACGGACGAACGGAGGAATCCTGATTCGGGCGATCCTACGATGCGTGCCCGGTTCGCTGCGGATGCTGTCGCGGAGTGGTGATCGCGCAGTCCGAAAGGGGCAAGCCCTGACTACCGACCGCCAAGGCCTGTGCGGTCCTCCCGGACACGCCACCGCTCACCGGCTCGGTGTGAGCTGTTCGCCTCGTTCGGGCGTCTTCTGAGCGCGTCGTGGTACGGGCGCACTGCGATTGCCGGCACCGCGATCCGTGCGACGGCTCGCGCTCAGGGCCTCGTCTGCGGTGACAGATGGGGTGACCGCCGGTGGGGGCCGAGCCGTGGTGCAGCGTCGTTCACTTGCGGTCAGTGACGGGTCAACAGGATGGTGATCTTCGCGCGCCGGCGGGGAATCGGAGTGGCGGCGCTGCCTGTGCGATTTCCCGATGATTTGGGGGACAATTCAGTCCGAATGCAACGGGCGACATCGGAACCGTTGCACAGCCTCGACGAAGAGCGCACGAACAGAAAAAAGGGAGTATTCCATGACCGTGCTTACCGCAGCGGATCATGCTCGGGCACAATAGGTCACGACTGGTTCCCGAAGCGAAGATTGATGTTCACGAGGATGACATCGATTTCGACGCACTGGGCGGCCGACGGGGCTGAGCAGCCAGCTGGTCGTTCACCCTTTGTGGCGCCTGTCGACGACGATCTCGCCATTCAGGATCGTCATGCCGAGTTCGCGGAGGTTGCCGATGTCCTGGGTGGGATCGGCGGCCAGCATGATCAGGTCGGCGCGTTTGCCGGGCGCCACCGTGCCGAGGTCGGGGCGGACGCACTGCCGCGCCGCGCCGCTGGTGGCCGCGACCAGCGACTGGATGGGTGTCATCCCCGCCGCGACCATCAACTCGGCCTCTGCCAGCGTGTTCGCCCCGAACCGGCCCGGGCCGCAGAAGGTGTCGCTGCCCAGCGCGATGCGCACCCCGGCGTCGGCGACCTTCTTGACGTTGCCGCGGGCGTCCGGATGGATCGCGTCGTGAATCCAGAGCGTTGGCGTGTAGACGATGTCGCGTTCGAGCATCAGATCGATCAGCGCGTGATCGGTAATCGGTTCGACGGTGACACCATGCTCCAGGCCGTCCGCGCCGGCCTCGAGCGCTTCCCGTGCCGCGTCCTGCTGGGCCGTGTGAACGGTCACCTTGAGACCTCGCTCGTGCCCGGTTTCGATGCCCGCCCGAAGGAAATCGAGGGGTAGCCGCACAAGCTCGACAGGATCCGGAAAGGCGGCATTGTGCCAGACATACTTCGGCGAACCGTGGGACGCGCAAGCGCCTTCCGACAGGAGTTTGATCGCATCGACCTTCCGGTCGGCCAGATGATGCACCAGATCACGCATCTGCTGCACGCTGTCGATCTCGCCGGTGAACCGGGCACGTGCCCAGGCATTGCCGCTGAAGATGGTGGACGCGGGATGCCCGTCGCGTACGGTGATGCCGCAACCGGTCGCCAGCAGCCGGGGGCCCCGCAGCGCGCCCGCGGCGATCTTGGCGCGCGTCTCCAGTATTCCCCCGGTCGGATCGCCCACCGACTTGATGGTGGTGACCCCGTGCTGAAGGAACAAGTCAAGCCGTCCGGGAAGCTCGTTCTCCTCGAACGCCCGCATCGATTCCGGATCGGACACCGCACGGACGTCGTAGAAGTGCAGGTGCGTGTCGATCAGGCCGGGCATCACCCAGGATTCGGCCGCGTCGACCTCCTTTGTGCCGCTCAGTGGTTCCGCCGAGACGGCGGCGATCTCGCCACCGTTGATGGCGACATCGCGCAGCCCGGTGTGGACCTTGTGGCCGTCGAAGACGTGCGCATTGTGGATCACGAGGTCATAGGTCCTCGTGATCACCTCGGGTTCGTAGGCCATCGCTCTCACTCCTGATCAGGCAGTATTCGGCACGGGTCGGGGCCGGGCCAGTCGTCGGGACGAGCATCGTCGACAACCCGGGAAAGAGCCAGCACCTGGTTCATGGCGAGCCAGGACAGGGCCGCGTACCCGCGGTCATTTCCAGAGCGACCGGTAGAGATCTTCGATCTCGGCGATCGAGGCGACACGAGGGTTGTTGTCCGGCGAACCCGAGGCCTTGGCCTGTTTCGCCATGACCGGAATCGATTCCCGCCAGCTGTCCTCGGGGATGCCGTACCGGCGCGGGCCGGGGACCTCCAGATCGGCGTTGAGGTCGTGCAACGCGGTCACCAGTCGTCGCGCGGCCTGGCTGTCGGTCATGTCCGCGCTCGCCACCCCGACCGTGCGTGCACAGGTGGCGTAGCGGTCGGGGGCGGCGTCCACCGAGTACGCGGTGATGGTCGGCATCAGCATGGCATTGGACAGGCCGTGCGCGACGTGAAAGTGCGCGCCGATCGGGCGGCTCATCCCGTGCACGAGTGCGACGCTGGAGTTCGAAAACGCCATACCGGCCTGCGTCGCGGCGATCATCATCTGCGCACGCGCCTGCTCGTTGGCCGGCTCGGCATAGCTGACGCGCAGGTTGGCGAACAGCGTCCGCATGGCGGTCAGCGCGAGGGCGTCGGTGAAGGGGTTGGCTTTGCGGCTGACGTATGCCTCGACCGCGTGCACGAGGGCATCGACACCGGTGTCGGCGGTGAGCCGGGGCGGCATCCGCATCGTGAGCGTGTAGTCGATCAAGGCGATGGCGGGCAGGAATGCCAGGCCGGCGCAGAGCATCTTCTCATTGGTCGCGCTGTCGGTGATGATCGTGAAGCGGGTGCATTCCGATCCCGATCCGGCCGTGGTCGGGATGGCGATGACGGGCAGCGTCGGCGCGTCGGTGACGGCAGGTGCCTTGTAGTCGCGCATGGCGCCGCCGCGCGATCCCAGCAATGCCACCGCCTTCGCCGTGTCCATCGGGCTGCCGCCGCCGATGCCGACGACACAGTCGAACTCGCCCCGGCGCAGCGCGCGCACGCCGAGGTCGATGGAGTCGGTGGTCGGGTCGGGGCGCACTTCGGAGAACACCTCGGCCTCGATCCCGGCTTCGGCCAGCCGGGCGGTGATCCGGGCCAGGAACGGCTGGGCGGCCAGGAACGGGTCGGTGATGATCAGGGGACGGGCGAGCCCGGCTGACTCCAGCACCTCGGCCAACTCCATCGAGCAGCCACCGCCGACGCGGAGAATTCGGGGCAGGGCAACGGAAGCAGTGTCGGTCATCGGACTCACCCGTGGCCCGGGAAGCTGAGATCGACGCCGGCCCGGGGTGCCGAGCGTTGCGGCCAGCGACTGGTGACGACCTTGCCGCGGGTGTAAAAGCGCACGCCCTCATCGCCATAGGCGTGGGTGTCGCCGAACAGCGAAGCCTTCCACCCGCCGAACGAGTACGCGGCGGCCGGCACCGGGATCGGCACATTGATGCCGACCATGCCGGCCTGTACCTCGTTCTGGAAACGCCGGGCGAGGCCGCCGTGCTCGGTGAACAGGGCCGCGCCGTTGCCGTACGGGCTGGCGTTGACCAGGTCGAGCGCGTCGTCGAACGTCGGCACCCGGACGATGCTCAGGACCGGCCCGAAGATCTCGTCCCGGTAGATCGAGGACTCGGTGGGGACCTCGTCGAACAGGCTCGGGCCCAGCCAGAAGCCGTCGTCCTCGCCGTCGGGCCGGCCTTGCCTTCCGTCGACGACGAGCTTGGCTCCGGCCTCGACCCCGGCATCGAGGTAGGAGGCGACGCGATCGCGGTGGGCGCGGGTCACCAGCGGGCCCATGTCGCAGCCGCGCCGGCCGTCGCCGTACCGCAGTGCCGCCATCCGCTCGGTGATGCGCGAAACCAGCGCATCTCCCACGGAGTCGACGGCGACGAGCACCGACACCGCCATGCACCGTTCCCCGGCCGAACCGAACCCGGCGGACACGGCCGCGTCCGCGGCGCCGTCGAGGTCCGCGTCGGGCAGCACCACCATATGGTTCTTCGCCCCGCCGAGCGCCTGCACCCGTTTGCCGTTGCGGGTACCCGTTTCGTAGACGTGCCGCGCCACCGGCGTCGAGCCCACGAAGCTGACCGCGGCTACCTCGGGATGCTCCAGCAGGCGGTTCACCGCGACCGCGTCTCCGTTGACCACGGTGAACACCCCGTCGGGAAGCCCCGCCTCCGCCCAGCACTCGGCCAGCAGCCGCGCGGCCGAGGGGACCTTCTCACTCGGCTTGAGCACCACGCTGTTCCCACAGGCGATGGCGATCGGCGTGAACCACAGCGGCACCATCGCGGGAAAGTTGAACGGGGTGATCACCGCGCACACCCCGACCGGCTGCCGGATCGCGGTGACGTCGACGGTGGTCGAGACCGATTCCGAGAACCCGCCTTTCACTTGTGCGGACAGGCCGCAGGCGTACTCGACGACCTCGAGCCCGCGGGCGATCTCCCCGGCGGCGTCGTCGAGCACCTTGCCGTGCTCCGCCGTGATCGCGGCGGCCAGTTCGTCGCGACGGCGCCGGAGAATCGTGCGGAAGTCGAACAAGATCTGCGTGCGTTTGGCGAGCGTCGAAGACCGCCACGTCGTGAACGCGGCGGCCGCGCCGGCAACGGCCGCATCCACCTCTTCGACGGAAGCCAGATCGACGTGGGCGGTGACCGTGCCGAGCGCGGGATCGAACACCTCTCCCTGGCGATGAGCCGGACCGGTCCACGGTTTGCCGCCAACCCAATGGGTGATGCGCTTGCTCAACGGTGAGGCTCCTTCGCGAGGTCACAGGGGGATCGGCTACGAGCGTCGCCCCGCAGAAACGCACAGGCAAGGACCAATCGCGCAGGCATGTGTGCAAATCTGCACTTACCTTTGTAGGGTCGGGACCATGACATCCGCCGACGGTCTCCGCTATTTCCTGCAGGTGGCGAAGCGGGGGCGGCTCACCGTCGCGGCCGACGCCCTCGGGGTCGACCACACGACGGTCGGCCGCCAGGTCGGCAAGCTCGAACGCGCCCTCGGCCACCGGCTCTTCGACCGCAACCCCTCCGGCTGGACCCTCACCGAGGCCGGCCACCGGCTCCTGCCGCACGCCGAGGCCGTCGAGGCCGCGGTCACCGCCGCTTCGGGACTCGGTGCGGCCGGCACCGGGCAGCTCGACGGCACCATCCGCATCGCCACGCCCGATGCGTTCGGCGCCTTCCTGCTCGCACCAGGACTGGGGCCGCTGCGAGACCGGCATCCCCGTCTCGACGTGCAGATCGTCACGTCGACCCGAAACGTCCCGTTGGGCATGCGCGAGTTCGACGTCGCGGTCACCCTCGAAGAACCGCGACGACGGCACGCCTTGTACTGCAAGCTCACCGACTACATCCTCGGCTTCTACGCCAGCCGGTCCTACTTGGCAGAGAAGGGGCCCGTCGAGCGCCGCAAGGATCTGCGCGACCAGACGCTGATCTGGTACGTCGACGATCTCCTCGACATCGCTCCCTTGCGCCTGCTCAACGAATTGCTCCCCGACCAACGGGTTTCGATCCAGGCCAACAGCGTCACCGGTCACTGGCAAGCGGCCGTCGCCGGACTCGGGATAGCCCTGCTTCCCCGTTACCTCGGCAGCCAGGACCGGCGCCTCGTGCCGGTGCTCTCCCACGACCTCACCTTCAGCCGCAGCTACTGGCTCGCCGTCCCCCGCGAACTGGCCCGGCTCGACCGCGTGCGCGCCGTCGTCGACGTCCTCGAAGAGATCGTGGCCGCACGACACCACGACCTCCTGGGCGCCCTGGGAACGCCGCCGGCGCCAGGTACTTTGCGGCGAACACTGGGCCTGGGGTCGCTCCCCCACACCGAGAGAACGTCCTCGTCGTGACGGGACAGCCGATCTCATGATTCTTGGTCTCGTCAGGACGTAGTCGAGGGAATCGGGTGACGTCGATACTGAGGCCGTGCAACCGGCCGCGTTCGCCGTGCCCGCCGACAGCGCGCCGCCTGGTCGAAGAGCGGCCACGCACCGCGGTGCGGATCCCGCCGGCACGCCCGAGAACGGAGATACTCAATGACGATCCCCACCAGAGTCCTCGGGCGCACCGGCGTCGAGGTGTCCATCCTCGGGTACGGCTCCATGGAACTGCGTGGGCCGGATGCCATGGGAGGGCCGGCGATCAGCGACGAGGACGCGGGGCGGCTCCTGAACGAGGTGCTCGACGCCGGGGTCAGCCTCATCGACACCTCGGCTGACTATGGCCGTAGCGAAGAGCTCCTCGGACGATATCTCGGCTCCCGGCGTGACGAGTTCTTCCTGGCCTCCAAATGCGGTTGTCCGCTCACGATCGAGCCTGGCTGGGATCCGCCGGCCGTGGGCGCCGCGCACGACTACACCGCGGACCGCATACGGACAGGTGTCGAGCAGAGTCTCGGCCGCCTTCGGACCGACCACCTGGATCTGCTCCAGGTGCATATGTCCCCGGCGAGGACGCGGCTGGAATCGGATGGCACGATCGAGGAGCTGGAGAAGCTCCGTGCTGAAGGAAAAGTCCAGTTCATCGGAATGTCGGGCATTCTTCCCCACCTTCCGGATCACATCGCTATGGGCGTCTTCGACGTATTCCAGATCCCTTACTCGGCACTCCAGGACGAGCACGAGCCCTACATGGTGCGGGCGGCGCAGGCCGGTGCGGGCATCCTCATCCGGGGCGGGACGGCCCGCGGGACCGCGTCGGAGGACAAGAGCTGGAGCGTCGAGCCGCTGAGCCTGAGCGGCGCCAAAGCACCGGCAAAGGACGTCTGGAACGCGGCCGGGCTCGACGACATCATTCCCGGCGACATGAGCCGCCATGAATTCCTTCTGCGTTTCACGCTCAGCCATCCGGCGTTGTCGAGTGCCATCGTCGGCACGAGCAGCTTCGCGCATTTCCTGAGCAACGCCGAGATCGCGTCGCGGGGTCCGCTTCCGGCCGAGCTTTATGCCGAGGCGAAGCGCAGGCTCGCCGCGGGTTCCGGTGACGCCAGCGAGGAAAATCCATTCTGAACGATCCATCAGTCCCGCGAGGTGGGCATGAAATTCGTGACCTTTGCGGCCAATCGGCCGGGCCGGCCCGTACTGCGTGCCGGGGTTCTGGGAGACGGTGTGGTGGTCGACATCGACCATGCCATCGCGGCGCGCGGGGGCGAGCCGCTCGCCGGTAGCTCCGCCGACGGCGGTTCACAGCTGCTCACGCTGATCCGGGCGGGAGACCGTGCGATGGAGATCGCGCGTGCGGCCACCGAGCACGCGGTCGCGGCCGGCGATGAACACCAGGGTGATGACGTGATCATCCACCCGGCCGGTGAAGTGCAGCTGGTGTCACCACTGCCCCGGCCCAACAGCCTGCGTGATTATCTGGTCGTCGAGGAACATCTCCGCAACTGTGTCACGGCCGGATTGATCGACTCGATCGCCGACGAGTGGTACCACATCCCGGCGCACTACAAGGGCAACGTCGACGAGATCTACGGTCCGGACGACACGGTGCCGTGGCCGGCCTACACCGACAAACTCGACTACGAACTCGAGATCTGCGCGGTGATCGGGACCCCCGGGCGACGCATTTCGGCCGAGGACGCGGGCCGGCACATCCTCGGGTACACCCTGTACAACGACTGGAGCGCGCGCGATCTCCAGGCCAGGGAGATGAGCATCGGCACCGGTCCGGGCATCTGCAAGGATTTCGGGAGCTCCATCGGGCCTTGCATTGTCACGCCCGACGAGTTCGACCGCGACACCGCCCATCTGGAAGCCAGAATCGACGGCGAGGTGTGGTCGAGCGGCGTGCTCGGCGCGATGCACTTCTCTTTCGAGGAAATCATCGAATGGACCAGCCAGGAGGAGACCTTGCGGCCGGGCGACCTGCTCGGGAGCGGCACGGTCGGGCGAGGCTGTGGCGCCGAGATGGACCGCTGGATCACCGAGGGGTGCGTGGTCGAACTCGAAGCCGAAGGCATCGGCGTCCTGCGCAACCGGGTGGGCCGCAAGGGTGCCGGTCCCACCCGCGTCATCGACGTCGAAGCCTTGCGCTAGAACAACTTTTGCCGCGAGCAGGTCGAAAACGCGAGAGAGCGAAAGGCAGCACAGATGCGCGGAGTCACCATCCATGAGGCCGGCGGTCCCATCACCGTGCAGGACAAGGAGGTCCGCGCGGCCGGTCCGGGAGAGATCCGGCTCCGCGTCGGCGCGGCCGCGGTCAATCCCATCGACACCCTCATGTGGCGGACATTCGCCCCCGCCGGACCACAGTCATCGCTTACTCCGGGAATGGATGCGGCGGGGACTGTCGAGTCGATCGGTCCTGACGTCGACCGGCTTTCGGTCGGGGACGCGGTAATGGCTGCGATCAACGCACGCCTGCCCGAGGGCGGCGCTCAGGCCGAGCTTGTCGTCGTCCCGGCCTGTTCCGTCGTGCCCATCCCCGACGGGCTCGCTCCGACAGCGGCCTCGGCCCTGCCCATGAACGGGCTCACCGCACTCGAGGGACTGCGTCTGCTCGACCTGCCGCCGGGCGCGACGCTCGCGGTGACGGGTGGCGCGGGACAATTGGCGTCCTACGCCATCCCGCTGGCCAAACGTCAGGGCCTGGTGGTCATCGCGGACGCGAAGCCCGAGGATGCGGCACTGGTGGCCGGTTTCGGCGCCGATCATGTGGTTTCGCGCGGCGGCGGCTTCGGCGCCGATGTGCGGCGGCTGGTCCCCGAGGGCGTCGACGCGGTGTTCGACACCGCGCAGTTGACCCGCGCAGCACTACCGGCGGTTCGCGACGGCGGTGGGATCGCCGTCGTGCGCGGCTGGGACGACGGCGACGACCCGGAGCGCGGGGTTCGCGTCTTGCCCGTAAGGGTGACCACGGCGCTGCCCAACACCGACTGGCTGGAGCTGATTTCCACCGAGGCGGCAGCCGGGCGCTTGGTACCGCGAATCGCGGGCACCTATCCGCCGGAACGCGCCCAGGAGGCCTACGAGCGCATGGACTCCGGCGGCCTCCGCGGACGGCTCGTCATTACCTTCTGAATGCCGGAACGCCGCGATATGCGGGCCGGATCGCTTCGTCTTCGGCGATCCGGCCCGCATATGGCGTTGCGGACCGGCTGGCGCGGCGTCGGAAGAGCTGCTCTCCCCACAGAGCTGGGCCTGCCGCCTCACCGCGCTCGGTGAGGTGGCAGGCCCGTCTTGTGATCGGTCGCCGGTGAGCGATGATCCTGATCGTGGTGGATTCGTTGTCGTTGCGGTCGGAGTGCGCCGATCACGCACGACGGCACCGCGCAACGCCCACCGGCCAACGGGTCTCACCGCGATCCGGTCCCGGTGAGACCCGCGACGCCACGCTGACTTCAGGTGGCCGAGTCGACGTCGGCAAAGAGCGCGGCTTGCGGTTCCTGAATGAGCGCCTCAAGGCGCGAAATCAATGCTCGCACCTCAGCCGGGCTGTTCGCAGTACCGAACACATAGCGATCGGGCCGGATCAGGACCGCGCCCACGCCGAGCCGCGAGAGCCATGCCGCGAACTCATCGGAGGAGGCACTGACCACCTGGATCCCGAACCGCCGCAGACTCGGTCCCGCCGTATCGCGCACATCACCCAGCACTGAGTCGGTTCCGACGAGAGCGAACCGGAAGCCCACTACGTCGTCCAGGAGAGTGCCGTCCGCGAGCCGGGGCTGCTCGCTCAGGGTACCCGCCCAACGACCGCCGGCGGCGAAGACGCCGGGGCCCATCAGGGGGCGCAGCGGGCCCCGTTCTTCGACCGGTGGCGGCTCCAGGTGGGCCGGGACCTCGACCATGTCCTCGATCTGGTTCGCCATTTTGGCGGCCGTCTCGACGAACACCGTCATATGCGGCTTCCGCTCGCTTTCGTAGGTGTCGAGCAGCTCCGGCGGCGCCTCTCCGCGGACGACCAGCGGCAGCTTCCACGCCAGGTTCGTGGCGTCCCGTACCCCCGAGCACATTCCCTGGCCGAGGTGCGGCGGCATCTCATGGGCGGCATCGCCGGCGATGAACAGCCGGTGGCTCCGCCAGCGATCGGCGACCACGGCCTGCCACCGATACATGTCCGCACGGGCGATCCGATACTCGCTCGGCCGGAACCATGGTTCGAGAAGCCCGTATATCCGGTCCAATCGCTCGAACTCCCGCGTATCGTCCTCCGGCCTGAGGAGCCATTCGAACCGGAGCATCCCCCGTGACAGGTACAGAAAGGTGACCGGATTCCGCAGCCCGGCCTGAATGAACGTATCCAGGTTCGGCGGCAGTCCTGGTGAGGTGACGAACGGCTCGATGTCGACGATCAGCGACCGATGCGTCGCCGCATAGTCGACGTGCTCGGATCCCAGGACGGAGCGAACCACGGAATTCGCACCGTCGCAGCCGACCACATAGCTCGCGGAAATTCCCGTCTCGACTCCTGAGGACGCGTCACGAAGGAGAAGGCGCGCGACATCGTCGGCATCTTCGATGGCGAGAACCTGCCACCCGTAGTACGCGGACGCGGAATCCGATTCCTGGATGAATCCCCGCATTACCGACTCCCAGTCCGGTTGATGGAACATGTAGTCCGAGTTCCACCCTTGCTCCGTCTTGCCCCGATGCATGTCGAACTCCATGACCGCGCGGCCATCCGGGTCGAGAAAGCGGTACGTCCCGACACCGATGTAGCGCGACTCCATGTGGGTGAGCCCGAGTGTCTGGAAGATGCGCATCGTCTCGTCATCGAGATGTGTCGCCCGCGGGAACGAGACGGGCAGCCGCCACCGATCGATGACCGCCACGCGGACACCGGCCGACGCCAGCAGATGGGCGAGCGTCAGACCGGTCGTACCGCACCCGACAACCGCGACGTCGAAATGCCGGGAGGAGTCACTCATGGCTGCTCGCCCCCGCCCGACCGCCGTGATCTGCCGCGAACGACCCGGATATCGACGGTGCCGACCGGGGTGAATGGACTCGCGCACTCATTCTTCGACCCTCTTTTCTCTCGCACACGCTCGGCGTATGGCGAAATTCGGCCTGACATATCGAATAGCTGCCGAGTGGCCTGGCCACCATCACCCTCCCTTGGTTGCCTTGAAGCCGGGTTGCGCACGTTCAGGCGTCTGCCCCGCGCGGTCACGCTTGACCAGCTTCCGGATACGGGCTGCCCACGCACTCGGTCGTCGTTGATACTGCGCCAGCGCGACGACCGCAATCAGGATGACACCGTCGAAAAGCTCCGGGGACCAGGTCGGCGCCCCCGCAAGTTGCAGTCCCTTGACACCGGTCGCAATCACGTATGCGCCGACGACGGTGCCCCACACATTCATGCGGCCATTCTTGAACTGGGTCGATCCCAGGAACACCGCGGCGATCGTGGGCAGAAGATAGCCAGGACCGACCGTGGGATCGCCCGTCCCGAGTTGAGCGCTCTCAAGCAGGCCGGCGACGGCGGCGATCACGGCGCACGCGATCGTGGCGAGCAGGATGACACGGGAGGTGCGGATCCCCGCCAAGCGGGCCGCCGCGGGGTTGGCTCCGGTCGCGTAGAGCTGCCGGCCGGCCGGTGTGCGCTCGACGACGTACCACGTGATCACGGCGATCACCAGCAGGATGTACACCGGCAGTTGCAGCCCGAGAATCTGGTGGTTCCCGATCTTCTGAAACCCCGCGGGCAGGTCGAGAATCTGCGTCCCGCCGGAAACCCACGCGATGACCGCCACCAGCACGGAACTCATGCCGAGGGTGGCGATGAAGGGAGGGATTCGCCCGCGCACGATCAGCGCCCAGTTGACCAGCCCGACCGCGACCGCGCACAGCAGCGTGACGCCGACGGCCATCGGCACCGTCAGATGCCGGTCGGCGAGAAGCCAGGCGACCAGAATGCCGCCCAAGCCGACTTCCGCGCCGACCGCGAGATCAACGACTCCCGACGCGATCACCGGCACGAGAGCGACCGCGGCCAGACAGGTGATGGCTTGGTCGGAGATGAGCGACCGCCAGGTCCCGGAGGTCAGGAACGTGGCCGGGACCCAGAGGGAGAAGACAACGACGATGAACGCCAAGAGATAGAGCGCACCAATGTTGCGGATGGACAGCCTGCGCAGCGTACGTGCGGCAAAGGTCGGTGGTGTCCAGGCCACCTTTCCGCCGCCGGCGACCGCGAGATCGCCGACGCCGCCACGCACGCGCGCAAGCTGCTCGGCGCGACGTGCGCGCCGGGCGGAGCGCACCGAACGGGTAGCGGACCGCAGGAGCCGGCGAACCGCGGCAGTCCGGGAGACCGGCGACTTCTGGTGTGCCGCTATGCCCACTGCGACCAGGAGCGCGGCGCCGTTGAACAGATCCGGTATCCACGTCGGCGCACCGGCGAGCTGCAGCCCCTTGACGCCGGTTGCAATCACGTACGCCGCGACGACCGTGCCCCATACGTTCATCCGGCCGCCGCGGAACTGCGTTGAGCCGAGGAAGACGGCGGCAATGCCGGGAAGCAGGTAGCCAGGCCCGATCGTCGGGTCGCCTGTCGACAGCTGCGAACTCTCCAGAAGGCCCGCCACGCCGCCGATCACGGCGCACGCCACGGCCGCGCACAAGATCACGCGAGACACGCGCACGCCCGCCAGCGCCGCGGCGTCGGGATCCGCTCCCGCCGCGTATACGCCACGACCGGCAGGAGTGCGCTCCAGCACGTACCACACGAGGATCGCAATGGCGAGCATGACGTACACCGGTAGCTGCAGTCCAAGGATCTGGTGATTCGCGATGCGCTCGAAACCCGCCGGAAGGTTCAGGATTTGCGCGCCGCCGGAGAGCCACAAGATCACCGCGGTGAGAACCGAACTCATACCCAGCGTCGCGATGAACGACGGTACCCGGGCGCGCGCGATCAACACCCAGTTGAGCACGCCGACGAGAACCGCGGCCACGACGGTCAGGGCGATCGCCAGCGGAACGGGTACGTGGCGGTCGGCGAGCAGCCAAGCGACCAGGACCGCCCCCAGACCGACCTCGCTGCCGATCGCCAGCTCGAAAACGCCCGCCGCCAACGCCGGCACCGCACCCAGCGCGACCAGGCACGTGATCGCCTGGTCGGAGATCAGGGAACGCCAGGTGCTCGCGGTCAGGAAGGTGCTGGGCACCCAGATCGCGAAAGCGACGAAGAGCACCACGAACAGATACAGCGCGCTCATGTTCCGAAAGGACAGTGCCTTCCGCACGCGCGTTGCCAACGGGGGGCTCTGCCATTCGCGCACCTGGATCTCCCCGGCACCGAATTCCCCGGTCAGCGGCGAATCACTCGCGTCCCGCGTCTTCGTCACAACCTTAGGAGCCATGCCGAACCTCCGTCGTGGTGAGCCCGTCCGAGGAAGCGCCGGCATCGAGCCCAAGCTCGGCGCGGACGAGTCGCGCCTCAGTCAGCTCCCCGCGGTCGATGGACTCGAGAATGCGTCCCGTTTCCAGTACCAGGACCCGATCGCACAGCGAAACGAGCTCCTTGGTGTCCGACGAACAGAGGAGGACACCGGTGCCTGCTGCCGCAGCCGCCGCGATCAGCTGGTAGATGGCCGCCTTGGCACCGACATCGACGCCCTGAGTCGGCTCGTCGAGAAGCAGGACCAGCGGTTTCGTGCGCAGCCATTTGGCCAGCACGACTTTCTGCTGGTTACCGCCGCTGAAGAGCTTGAGCCGCTGGCCGGGATTCGGCGGGCGAAGCTCGACGATGTCCACCCACTGCCGGGTTTCGGCACGCTCCGCTCGCCCGTCGAGGCGGCCCAGCCGCCGCCGAAGCGGACGCAGCAGCGAAAGCGTGAGGTTTTCCCGGACGTCCATGTCCATGACCGCGCCGTCCCGCCTCCGATCGGCCGGAACATAGCCAAGGCCGGCCTCGATCGCCGCCACCGGATCATCGGACACGAGCAGGTTTCCCTCGACCTCGACCGTCCCCCGCGCACGATGAACCGCACCGAAGATCAACCCGGCCAGCTCCTCCCGCCCGGACCCGAGGATCCCGCTCACGCCGACGATCTCACCGGCGCCGAGTTCGAGCGAAATGTCCTTGATCTTTTCGCTTGCGATCCCGCTGACGCGCAGAACCCGCCGCTGCGGCTGGGACGTTCTCGAGACGTCGGTGTCCGCGACCGCGCGTCCGGCGATCAGGCGAATCATCTGGTCGTGGTCGAGCGAGGCGGCCGGCTGGTCGGCGACGACCCGGCCGTCCCGCAGCGCGACGACTCGGTCGGCGAGCCCCAATACCTCGTCCAGCCGATGGGAGATGAACACGACACCGGCCCCTTCGGCCGCCACCCGGCGCACCGCGCCGAACAGCGTTTCGACTTCGTCGCCGTGGAAGGCGGTGGTCGGCTCGTCGAGCACGAGGACGTTTTCGGATCGGGTCCAGCCGTCCATGGCGCGGGCTATCGCCACGATCGCCCGTTCCGCCGGCGACAGGAGGGCCACGGGCGTCGTGGGATCGAACGCGGCGCCGAAACGAGCGATGAGGCGCCTGGCTTCGTCCCGTTCCCGAGCGGTCCGGACGGGGCGGAGCCCCCTTCCGTTCGCTGATCTGCCCAGCCCCATGTTCTCGATCGTGGTGAGCATGGGGATGAGGCCCAGGTCCTGATGGATGAAATGCAGGCCATCCCGGGCGGCGCTCTCGGCCAGCGGTTTCCCGCTCGCGTCCCGGATCTCGATCACCGATCCGGGATCGGGCTGGTACACCCCGGCAAGGACCTTCACCAAGGTCGACTTGCCCGAGCCGTTGTGCCCGACGACGGCGGCGATTTCGCCGGCACCGACGGTGAACGACACGTCATCCAGTGCCTTGAGTCCCGGAAAGGTCTTCGAAAGCCCGTCGACACGGAGCAGGGTCGCCCCGTTCGACGGCTTGTCTGCTATCGCCGGCATGTGGCTGCTCCTAGGGATGCCAGAGCGCGGTAAAGCGTTGGACGTAGTCCGGGTAGCCGGAGAAACCGCGACTCGGATCGAACGTGATGTCGTTGCGCTCAAGGATCTGAATGGGCGAGTAGATTTCGCCTGCTTCAGGCTCTTGGCCCTGCATCAGCCGCGCCCCGGCATCGACCATGGTCCAGGCATAAGTGGGGAGGTCGATCGCCACGCCCGCCGTCAGCTTCCCGGCCTTGATGTCCTGGAGATTCTCCGGCGTCGGCGCCCCACCGATGGTCGACACGTCGAGGCCCGCGGCACTCATGGCCCCGGGGAGACCCTGGGCCATGTCCATCGTCGAAAAGACCGCGACATTGCTGCCGGCGTGCGCCTGCAGGTCGTTCACGATCGTTCGCGGAGCGGTCGTGCCGAAGGTCGATACGTCGATCGGGACGTTGCGCGCCGTGCAGCCCGGGCACAACTTGGCCATCTCTTCCTTGAAGGCCGCCCACATCGTCGGGGTGAAGGACAGCTGGGGCACGGTATAGAACACGGCGTTCGCGTTCGCGCCCTTGGTGGCGACCACCCAGTCGGCCATCACCCGCCCGTCCAGGGCGTTCATCTCCTCGCAGCCGTCGCAGAACTGAATGCCGTACTGCTTCGCGCCGATCATGCCGGCACCGACGATCTGGGCTCCTGCCTCGCGGAGTGCCTTGAGCTTGCTCCCGAACTGGGACGGGATGAACGCCGGCAGCAGGACGACCGCGGGCTTCATCGCCAGGGCGCTGGAGGCGGCTGCCTGCACCGACGATGCCGTCTGGCCCGCCGGAATGGCCACGAACTGGCCACCGGCGGCCCGCACGGCCGGCTCCAGGAGAGAGCCGAGCAGGGCGCCGATGGGGTCCGACGCCTGGAGATAGACGAACTTCGCGTCGGCAGGCACGGCGTGCTTGAGAGGCACCGTCACAGGGAACGGGCTCGGCTTGCCGGTGTACTTGGCGACGACAGCCTTGGCTGCCGCCACATCGGCATTGCCCGAGCCCCCGCCGGGGGCCGACGAGCCTGTCGACGAGTCGCAGCCGGCCAGCAGAACAGTCGCTACCGCAATCGTGGCGGAGGCGGCGAAGAACGGCCGCACGCGGCGGCGTCTTCGCGTCTCGCTCTTCCTCAGGTCCATCAGGTCTCACTCTCCGATCCGGGCAAGCCGTCTTCGATGCGGGAACAGTCGCCGGTAGTTCGGGCGCGCCGCGCATCCTCACTTCTTGAGTCAGTGCTGATTCCTGCCAGGGCTGAACCGGGTGACGCGCGCCTGCGTGCGCTGTTCGCGCACGGCCTCCGTCACCGGGATTCCGGGGTCCAGACTCGTCGCCGTGGTGGCGTAGAGATCGGTCTCGTCCTCGTTGAGACAACAGGCGATCGCGAACCCGTCGACGTCGATCCGGTCGACGACGTCGCCGTCCCGGATGCGCAGGAACGCGTGACCGGTGGTCGTAGCGACCCAGACGGATCCGTCCCGGCAGGCCCAGATGCCGTCCGGGAGGTAGCGGGCACCCAGCTTTTCCTTGAGGTCGAACCACATTCGCCGGTCGCCGAGGTTCCCGTCCGGGCCGATCGTGAAGGCGGTGAGCCGGCCGGCGAACGTCTCGGCCACGATCAGCGTGCGGCCCTCGCCGATCACGGCGAGACCGTTGGGGAACACGAGTTCCCCGGCCGCGACGGAGGCGCTGCCCCCGGGCTCGACCTTCAGGAGACGACCGGGTTCGTCCGGCGTCCGCACCTCGTCGACATAGACCGTGCCATCCGGCAACGCGATCAGATCACCGAGCCGGCCATCGACCAGCCTCGCCAGGTCGGCGTGCACCGACCAGTCGTGCCCGTCGAAGCGGTCCAGACGCGGCACGTGCATCCGCGCGGCGACGAGTTCGCCGGAGGGCAGGAAACCCGTGCCGTTGACCGGTGTGTCGAGTGGATGAACCCGCGTGCCGTCCGCGCCGATGACGACGAGCCGGCAGCCCTGGGTGTCCGACACCCACAACCGTCCCTCTCGCCAACGCGGCGACTCGGCCCAGACGAGTTCGGCGCCGTCCAGGACTACCGCGCTCGGCATCACGCGCGCTCCGTGCGATCGCGCGTTCCGGGCGGCAGCCCCAACTCGGCGAAGCCCTCCGGGGTGAGATGCGGACCCCACAGCGTCACCCACTTGTGCCCGTCGTAGGTCCACTCCCCCGGGGTGTGCCCGGCATCGTCGTAAATCCGTTCCATATCACAGTAGAACTCCTGGACGAGCCCGCTCGGCTCCTGCACGTACGTGGCGATGTTGCGACCCATGCCGTGGCGCAGTGGCCCCCAGAGAACGGATTCGCCGCGAGCGTCGATCAGGTCGGCGATCGCCGCGACCTCGATCATCGTCGGATACTCCCAGGCACAGTGATGAATACGCCCACGACCCGGGAACACCCCGATCCCATGGTGATCCACGTTGCAGCGCAGGAAAACCCCTTCTTCGATCCGGTCGGAGACCCGGAAATCGAACAGGCCGGTGAGCATCCGCTCCATCCGCCGCGGTTCGGGAACGAAGAAGTTGAAATGCCCGAGCCGTCGCGGTCGCAGCACCCCGGCGGCGGAGCCCGGCTCGGTGCGCGTCATGCGGCTGTAGATCTCGAAGACGAACCCGTCCTCGTCCTCGAAGACGAAGCCGTCCTCGACGCCGCGGCTCACCGGCCCGTCGCCGATGATCCGCAGGCCGGCCGATTCCACCCGTTTGCGCGCCTCGGCAAGCGATTCCGCATCGGGAGTCAGGAGCCCGGCATGATCGAGGGAGTCCTCCTCCGCGGCGATGTACTGGAGGCTGTGATGGGGTGTGCCGTGGGTGAACCACAGCGCGTCGGCGGTGCGCTCGGTCAGATGCAGGCCCAGGACATTCGTGGCGAACTCCTCCGCCGCGGCCAGGTCCCGGACCCGAAGCGCGACGTGGCCGATCTCGCTGATCACAGGAACGTTCATCATGCTGCCTTTCAGATGACCTGGTAATGGGCGAAACCCACGACTTCGCCGAGATGATCGGCGAAGGCCGCCCGATACTTCGCGAATTCCGCCGTCTCCCGGAAAGCCTCGTGCGCCGCCACCGAGACCCACTGGATCCGCAATACGAACTCATCAGGACGCTCGACACAGCGTAAAGCTGCCGCTGCGAGACATCCCTCCGCTTCTCCGATGACCGACAGCGCGACCGGAAGCGCTCTGCCCATGTCATCGGCCCGGCCCGCCTTGGCCCTCATCGTCGCAAGCTCAATGATGCTCATTTTCTCGCATTCCATCCGGAGCTGAGCTGTTCCCGAAGCAGGGTCACAGCCGTAGCCCATACCTTGTCGGCGTAGTGCTGTTCGAGCTGATAGGCACCTCCACCGGAGCCATCGCCCAGCAATTCCCGCGCGTGTTCCGGAGAAGCCGTCCGCAATGCGGCAGGTGGCACAAGAGGCTTGGCGCCGGCGGGTATCCCGACCCCATCGATGCGGACGTCGGCGAAATTCTCGACCCAGGAGGCGTGTCCGGCCTCGGCAAGACCGGTTGCCACCGACCATACCCGGGGGTCGGTGAACCAGCCGTGGAACATCACCTCGGCATCGGCGTGGGCCGCTCCCCATTCCTGCCCGAGCTGGGCCGCCGGCGCGTTCCCGCCATGCCCGCTCAGCAGCACGATCCGCCGGAAACCTTGCGCATAAAGGGCATCGAGGACATCGGTGAGCAGCGCGACGTAGGTCGCCATCCGGAGACTGACCGTCCCCGGGAACGCAGTGAAGAGAGGTGTCAGACCGAACGGGAGAACGGGAAGTACCGGCACCCCCTCGGATCGTGCCGCCTCGACAGCGCCCTTCTCGCAGAGAATCGCGTCGGTGCCGACGGAAAGGTAGGCATGCTGCTCGGTGGAACCGAGCGGCACCACGACCCGGTCGTCGTGCTCAAGGTACTTTTCGACCTGCATCCACGTGTGATCCCACAGCTTCACGGTACCTCCCAAACGAGGAGATCTTCATTCACCGGAGGCGTTTTCGCCTCTGCTAGTAGCCGCTGCTCAACCGTTCGGCTTTGACGCCTTCGACGACCCGCTGGCGGAGTTCGCCGAGCTGCTCCACGACCAGCCGCACTTCGTCCCCGGGCCGGAGCCAGCCGCGGAAATTCCGGGGGTCGATCGAATAGTGCTCGAAAAGGCAGCCGGTCTCGACGGTGCCCGACCCGATGACGTCGCCGGCACGCAGGTTCGTACCGCGGGAGACATAGGTGATCATGTCGGCGAATCCCCAGTCGATCGTACTCCAGCGCCCGCGGCTGACGAGTTCGCCGTTGACATAACCGGTCATTTCGAGGTCGAAAGCACGGCCGGCGCGGAACGGTTCGAGTTCGTCGGGGGTGACGAGCATCGGCCCCAGCGTGTTGGCGGTGTCCTTTCCCTTCCCCGGGCCGAGACGGAGCGGCATCTCGTTCAGCTGCAGGTCCCGCGCACTCCAGTCGCAGAGGATCAGGTAACCGGCGATGTGCTCCTCGGCCTGCGCGAGCGGGATGTTGGCACCCGCTTTTCCGATCACCGCGGCGATTTCCAGCTCATAGTCGAACATCGTGCTGTCCGGTGCGATCGGCACGTCATCATAGGGGCCGATCACCGCGGCCACATTCGAGAAGTAGAAGGGCGGGAACCGCAGGTGCCGATCGTCGACCGGCATATCCGCGGTCGCGGACAGATTGCGCAGATGCTGGAGGAAACCCGCGCAGTCCCGCAACGAGCGTGGTTCGAGCGGCGCCCGCAAGGTGACTTCCCGCAAGGGAACCACCTCGCTCGGCGACGCGACGACGTGTTCGGCATCGCGCGCCAGGTCACCCCGATCCAGCAGGTCGAGTAGCGTCAACCCCGGCTCGAACCCACACACTCGCCCCTCGTCGACCACACCGGCACGGTCACCTCCGCCGGGCGACTCGTACGTCACGAACCGCATCTCAGGCTCCTCTCCGTGTCGTTCGTTGCCAATCCGGCCACAGTCACGGCTATCCGGTTCGCGTCGCGACGGTCACGTACCGCGCGGGATCCGCCTACGTTCGGCCGGATCGGTAAATCGCCGCCTACCAGGTGATATCGGACGCCAGATCACATACCCGTTCGCACGGATGACGAGGCCGTCCCGAATAGGAAAGATGCGCTTCGCGACCCGCGTACCCACCGGGGCGGAGGCCGGAAACCCAAGCTGTCGAAAGTCAGTTCCAGATCACCGGAGACGCAATCAGGCGTCGTACCCGGTCCGGATTCTCCTGCTGGATGCGCGGGCGGGCGGCGGGGAATCCCGGTCCGCCGCTGATCCAGGGGTTCAGCAACTGCGTCAACTCGCCTCCTCATTGAAGCTTGCCGCCAGTGGCGATGCGGGCCGGCGCCGGGGCCGGCAGCGCCGCATCTGCCACGCATCCTGCGCGCCCCACTTTCTCGTGTCAACCCAACTTTAAAAAGTTGCGCTCAGATTGTCTGATCAGGTAGCGTTTCGACTATGGCCAAGCAGGGTAAGTCCGGCACTCGGGCGGACGAGCTGTACGAGCGGCTTCGGGCGGACATCTTCATGGCGCGCCTGAAGCCCGGGCAGCGGCTGAAGTTTCCCGAGCTGTGCGCGGAGTACGGCACGAGCGTGGGTCCGGCCCGCGAGGCGCTCACGAAGCTCACGGGCGAGAGGTTGGTGACGCTCCAGGCGCACCAGGGCTACGCCGTGGCGTCCCTGTCCGCGGAGGAGCTGACCGACCTGACCGCGGCCCGGGTCGAACTCGAGAGTCTCACGTTCCGGCAGGCGATGCTGTTCGGCGACGACCACTGGGAGGCCGAGGTGGTGGCGACCCACCACCTGCTGGCTCGCCGCGAACCCCGAACCCCCGGGGAGGTCCGCGACGACGGCTGGTACCTCGCGCACGAGGCGTTCCACGCCGCGTTGCTCGCCGGGTGCGGCAACCGGCGTCTCGTCGAAATGGCGCAGGGCTTGCGCGCGGAGGCCGAACTGTACCGGCGCTGGGCGACGCCCTTGAACGCCGCGAACGGCCGCAACCCGGCCGCCGAGCACCAGGCCCTCGCCGACGCAGCCGTCGGAAGAGAAGTGGAGCGCGGCGCCGAACTGCTGCGCGACCACATCGCATTCACCACGCAAATGTTGCTGGCCAAGGAATATGGTCAATCGGTTCCGGCAGTGCGCTGCTGCGACTGATCGACAGCTCCGCACCGGATAGCGGAGTAACGCATTTTCGCTCGACGTACCACCGCTACCGGCGGCATGCGTATCGACCTCCGCCTCAGAATTTGGCTCCCTGTACCCGGCAAAGCCGGACACGCCGGCATGCTCCAGCTGTTTTTCGGCGGTGCACCTCACGTGGTCAGGCGATTCTCGCACAGACGAATACTTCGGCGTCGCTGATCACCCGGCGCACAATCTCCAAGGAGAGACTTGAGATGTATGAAGACTACGAATTCCTCAAAGTTGAGCCGGGTGACGATCGGATTCTGCGCATCACCATGAACCGGCCGGAGAAGCTCAACGCGTCCGGCGAGCAGGGCCACGGCGAGCAAGGCCGGATCTGGAAAGACTTCGACGCCGATCCCGACATGAACGTCGCGATCATCACGGGAGCGGGCCGGGCATTCTGCGCCGGTGGAGACATGGCGGCGGGAAACGGGCCGCTCGAGGTGGACACGCGAGACGGCCGCGCCATCGTCCGGAACATGCTCGCGTGTCGCAAGCCGATCATCTCCGCGATCAACGGCGTCGCGGTCGGCGGCGGACTCGCGGTCGCGCTGTGCGCGGACATCACCCTTGCCAGCGAGCGAGCCGTGCTGATCGACGGCCACATCAAGATAGGCATGGCGGCGGGAGACCACGCCGCACTCATCTGGCCGATGTCGATCGGAATGGCCAAGGCCAAGTACAACCTCCTGCTCTGCGAGCACATCACCGGCCAAGAGGCCGCCGACATGGGACTGGTCGCGAGGTGCGTGCCCCACGACGACCTGATGCCGATCGCCGAAGGCATCGCCGCGAAACTGGCCCGCGGCCCGCAGTTCGCGCTTCAGGCGACCAAAGCCGCTGTCAACGGCTGGTACCACCACAACATCGCGATCTTCGAGCATTCGCTGTATGCCGAGGCTTTCAGCCGGACGATGCCGGACGCTCAGGCCGGCGTCGCCGCCGTGCTGAAGCACGTAGAGCCCGAATTTCCCGGCGTGGCGAACGCCGACATGTACTAGCCGCCCGTCGTATGCCCATTTCTGATTTCGGAAAGGTGTGAATGTCATGAAGCTTGCCCGGGTGAGGTTCGAGGGCCGCGCCACGCCGGCGCTCGTCGAGGACGACCGGATCCGCTTGCTCGAGACCGAAAGTGTCGCCTCTGCTTTGTCGCTCGTCGCGTCGGGACAGGATCTGCCCCTCGGCGCACGGATCCCGGCCGGGTCCGCGGAGTTGCTGGCCCCGATCGACAACGACGCCAAGTTCTTCTGCATCGGACTCAACTACTACACGCACATGGCGGAGGCGAAGCTGCCCAAGCCCCGGCATCCGATCGTGTTCTCGAAGTATCCGTCCACATTGATCGGTCCCGCCGACGACATCCTGCTCCCGAACACCTCGAAAATGGTCGATTGGGAGGCCGAGCTGGGCGTGGTCGTCGGACGCCGCCTGCGGGAGGCCGACGAGGCGCAGGCGGCCCAGGCCATCGGCGGATTCACCGTGGTCAACGACGTCTCCGCCCGCGACTACCAAGTCCACGAATCGCAGTGGATCCCGGGCAAGAACATCGAGGCCTCCACGCCGGTCGGACCCTGGATCGTCACCGTCGACGAACTGGACCCGAACCCGGACCTCGCGTTGTCGACCCGGGTCGACGGCGAGGTTCGCCAGGACGGCCGCACGACGGATCAGATCTTCACGCCGGCTCAGATCCTCGCCTACATCAGCGAATGGATCACCCTCGAACCAGGCGACATCGTCGCCACCGGCACCTGCGCGGGCGTCGGACACTGCATGACTCCGCCGGTATACCTCGGCGCCGACCAGGTTCTCGAGACGACGATCGAACGGGTCGGCACGCTGACGAACCGTTGCGTCGGCGGGCGGGTCGTCGCCGTCGCGCCCGCATTGACGTGACACGACCGGCGCCACCACACGACTTCCGGAGACGATCATGACTTTCGACAGCACGATCGTGGTCACCGGCGCCGCGGGCGGGATCGGCAGCGCGGTCTGCCGCCTCCTGGCCGCGCGTGGCGCCAGGGTCGCGGCCCTCGACATGGCCGACCGCGACGGGCGTGCCCTCGCGGAGCCGGTCGCCGAGGCGATCCGGGCCGAGGGCGGTCAGGCGGTCGCCGCCGCGGCGGATCTGCGGCGACCTGCCGACCTGGCCGCGGCGACGGCAGCCGTGGCCGACCGGCTCGGCCCGATCGGCGGGGTTTTCGCCAACGCGGGATTGCTCCGACCGGGAACCAACGAGGACCTCGCGCCCGAGGACTGGCAGAAGTCCCTCGATGTCAACGTGACGGGGACGTGGAACACCGTGCGCGCCGCCCTGCCGCATTTCCGCCCCGAGGGGGGCGCGATCGTGCTCACCAGTTCCGTCGCGGGCGCGACGGGGATGAGTGGCTACGCCGGTTACGTCATGAGCAAGCACGCGGTCGTCGGGATGATGCGGTCCCTTGCCCACGAACTGGGGCCGCGGTCGATCCGGGTCAACACGGTCCACCCGACGTCGGTGAACACTCCCATGGTCAACAACCCCGACCATGCAGAGCGCCGGACGGGCAAGCGGGGACCGGAGGGAATCGCCGCGCTGCGGGAGTTCTACCGGAATCGCCACCTACTCCCCGTCGCGTGGCTCGAGCCCGAGGACGTCGCCCACGCGGTGGCCTGGCTCTTGTCCGCGGAGGCGCGCTACATCACCGGAGTGACGCTGCCGGTCGACGCCGGGCTCCTCGCCAAATGATCGGTTCTCGCGCGTCGGCGCCCGGGTCGCGCTCTGCGCGAGGTGATCGACGAGCCGGACGCACCGGCCGGTTCAATCCCGGGGGAGGCCGGCGGACCGTTCGTCGGGAAGGCTTCGCAGAAGATCCGCCAGCCGGAACGCGAGGGTGATCTCGAACCGCGTTTCCCAGGGCTGAAGCGGCCTTCCGAGCAGGTCGGCGATCCGGGCGAGGCGATACTTCACCGTGCTGGCATGGACGTGGCACCGGCGCGCGATGCGCTGATGGTGGCCGTCCTCCTCGATATAGGCACGCAATGTGGTCAGCAGTTGCGCGCCCCCGGCGTCCTCGTGCGCCGCGACCGCGCCGAGCACGTCCTCGACGAACGAGCGCGCATTCGTGAGGTCCCGGATATCCAGCATGAAGCGCAGCGGCCCCAACGCCGACCCGTGGATCACGCGCGCCTGTTCAGGACTGGCCTGCCTTGCCAGCCGCGAGCAGGCCGCGGCCTCGCGAAAGCCCTCGGCGACGGTCGGCCGGCCCGCACTGGTACCGATCCAGACGACAGCGTCGCCCGCGGCCCGCACGAGGAAGCGGACGAACCGGTCGAGGTCATGCCCCTCGCCGATCAGCGCGACAACGCCGCGATCACCGCGCTGCCCACTCAGCGTGGTGTGCCGGTCGACGCCGGCGTCGTGCGAGGTGATCACGCGCTGGACGAGCGCGCGCAGCGCCGGTGGTTCGAGTCCGGACGCTTCGATGACCACGATCACGCACGAACCGCCGAGATCGATCCCGAATCGCTTGGCCCGGGCCACCAGTTCGCCGGAGTGCGCACCGCCGGTTTCGAGGAGCTGCTCAAGCAGCTCCCCTCGCAGGCGCCATTCGACGTCCTGGGCGGCCTCGTGCTTCATCAGCTCCAGGGCGAGAACCGTGGCCCCATGGGACAACGCGTTCTGTTCGAGCTCGCTGAGCGGGGCGTGACCGAACACCGTGATCCGGCCGACGTCTGCCTCGTTCCTGCGGACCGGAACCACTGCGGCGACTGCCGTCTCGCCATCGCCGTCGTCGGCCGGCTCGCTGAAGATCTCGAACGGCGGGACGACTCGTTGTTCGAGCAGCAGCCGCCGTCCGGTGAGTTCGCCGAGCGCACGCACCACCCGGTCGACGCCGATGTCGGACATCGCCGCCTCGCCCAGCGCGCGGTGAATCTCGAAGGTGGCCTCGAGCGTGCGGGTCTTGTCGAGGAGGCTGCTGTAGAGGCGGCCATTGCCGATGGCGACCGACGCCTGAGCCGCCAGCGCCGTGACGATGGAGACATCGGCGGGCGTGAAGTCCGTCGGTGTGCGGTTCGCGGCGTAGAGCACCCCGACAACGCAGTCGCCGCGCAGCATCGGCGCGCAGACGACCGAGGCGACTCCTTCGGCGAGCATCGCATCGCGCACCGGTCCCGGCGACGCCCATGAGGCGTAGTCGGAAATGACGACGGGGCCGCGACGTTCGAGAGCGGCACCGCCCAAGCCCTCGTCGTGCGCGATCTCCATGGCGGCGAAGTCAGCACCGGTAACGCCGTGGCTGACGGCCACGCGCATGCGGGACGTGGCGTCGTTGAACAGCGAAAGCCACCCGATGTCGGTGCCGAGCAGCCGTACGGCGTTGCGCGTCGCCATGTCCAGCACGCGCGGGAGGTCGATCTCCTCGGCCTGCAATTCGGTCCCGAGATCGACCAGCGTGCGCACGATGTCCGGCGGCGGGCCCGGCGAGTCGGGGTTCATCGGCCTGAGTATGCCGTTGTCTCTCCGGTACGAGCAAGAGCCCGGGTTTTCACCTCGCGGGGTCATGGTCGCCGCGCCGGGCCGCCTCGATACTTCGGTGGTGGAATCGCTGGCAGACTGGACGACCCTGGCCCACCGTTGGACGCTCGCCACGGTGGCGGCGCCCGACGCGACCTTTCTCGAATACGCGCCATCCGACGGGGAAGTGCTCGCGTGGACCTACCGCGAATTCGACACCGTGGTCGAGCAGGTCCGGCGTGCGATCGCCACGTACGGGCTCCGCCAGGGCGACTGCATCCAGCTGATCCTGCCCAACTGCCCCGCGTTCATCGCCGTCATGGTCGCGGCCGCCCGCAGCGGCTGGATCATCCTTCCGTGCGACCCGCGCAGTACCGCCGCCGAATTGGCGACACAGGCGGCTCGCGTGAAACCCGCACTCGCGGTCTGCGGCACCGCGCAGGCCCCCGCCTACCGTGCCTCGGAATCCGCGGCACCCGTCGTCATCGTCGAACCGGACGACGGGACCCTGGCCGCGCTGCGCACTCCCGAGGGCGTCGATCCGCAACCCATATCGGTGGCGCCGCTGGACAAACTGGCGCTGATGTTCACGTCGGGCACGACCTCGGCGCCCAAGATCGTGGAGCTGACACAGGCCAACTACGCCTTCGCCGGCGATGTGATGGCCGCCGCCTCCGGTCTCCGGGCCGGGTCGCGTTTTCTCGTCGTACTCCCGCTTTTCCATGCCAACGCCCAGTACTACTCGATTTCCGCCGCCATCTCGGTGGGCGCGACCGTGGTCCTCGTCAGCTCGTTCTCGGCATCACGGTTCCTGAAACAGGCCGAGCAGTCGCGAGCCACGCACGTATCCCTGTTCGCGGCACCGATCCGGATGATCCTGGCGCGCGCGGAACCGACGCCGTTGTCGCGGCCTCTGGAGAACGTCTGGTTCTCCCAGAACCTCACCGACGACGAGTTCGCAAGATTCGCCGCCCTCGTCCGCTGCCGGCCCCGGCAGATCTACGGAATGACCGAGACCGCCCCGGCGGTACTCATGAGCCGGCGACTGAACCTGACGAAAATGACGCTGGGGACCCCGACCCTGGGCTGTCACGTCCGCCTCCGCGACCCGGACAGCGGCGAACCGGTCGCACCCGGCGAGATCGGCGAAATCCAGGTCGGCGGGTTTCCGGGGCTGTCCCTGTTCGCCGGGTACCGCGGCAATCCCACCGCGACCGCTGCCGCTCTGCAGGAGCCGGACGGCAGCGGGTTCACGTGGCTGCGGACCGGAGATCTGGGCCGCCTCGACGCACACGGCGAGGTGGTGTTCGTCGGCCGCAGCGGCGACATGCTCAAAGTCGCCGGTGAGAACGTGTCCGTCGTCGAACTGGAATCGATGCTCGTCAACCATCCCGACGTCCTGGACGCGGCGGTCGTCGGCATGCCGGACCCGGTCCGCGACGAGGTGCCCGTGGCTTTCATAGTCCCGACGGCCGCCGCGCCGTCCAGCCTGCCGGATGATCTGACGCGGTGGTGTGAGGAGCGCCTTTCCGGCCCGAGGCGCCCGCGCGAGATCCACCTCGTCGACGAACTCCCGCGAACCGCGGTGGGCAAGATCCAGCGCTTTCGCCTTGCCACCCATGCGATCCGGAAATAGACCATCGAGCGTGGGAGTTTGGCGGTATGGCGCGGGGTGGCGCTGACCTCGGCGGCAGGGCCGACGAGCCGCTGTACCGACTCCTCTTGTGCTAGCCCGGATCTTTGGCAGGGGTGATGTGTTGGCCTGATCGGCTTCAGATCGGGGTTTCGATACGGGCACGCGGTTGTCGCGGGGCCGACGGATCCGGTGCGTCAGCGAGGAAAGGACCGCAGCCGGCCTACCAGCCGGTCACCCGGTCGCGGCGAGAAGCTGCGTTGGTACCGGCCACCTGGGACAATCGCTCGGATGACCCATCAGGACTCGCCGGCGCCGAGTCCGGCCCGGCGGATCCCGCTGCTGGCCGGTGTCTTGCCGATCAGGCGGCGTGCTCTGGGTTCCGACGCGCTGGCGGGTGTCACGCTGGCCGCGCTGGCCGTCCCGGAAGTGATGGGGTACGCCAAGATCGCCGGGATGCCGCCGGTCACCGGGCTGTACACCATGCTCGCGCCGGTGGTGCTGTTCGCGTTGTTCGGTGCGTCGCGGCACCTGGTGGTCGGCGCGGACTCGGCGACCGCGGCGATCCTCGCCGCCGGCCTGGCCGGTTCGGCCGCCCCGGCTTCGGCGGCCTACGTTCGGCTCGCCGGCACGGCCGCGTTGCTGGTCGGCGCGATGCTGCTGCTGGCCCGGCTGATCCGGCTCGGTTTCCTGGCCAATTTCCTGTCCCGCACGGTTCTGATCGGCTTCCTCACCGGCGTCGGCATCCAGGTCGCGGCGGGGCAGCTGCCCGACATGCTCGGCGTGCACGCCGAGGGCAGCCAGACCGTGCCGAAGCTGATCAACCTCGTTCGCGCGCTCGGCCACATCAACGTCACGACCGCGTTGGTGTCCGCGACAGTGGTGGTCGTAGTCGTCGGGATCCGCCTGGTGGCGAAGAGAGTGCCCGGCGGGTTGATCGCCGTCGTCGGCGCGATCGTGGTCAGCAAGGTCGTCGACCTGTCCGCACACGGGGTCAGCGTGCTGGGGTCGGTTCCGCAGGGTATGCCGCACCTCGCGCTGCCGACCTTCGATCTGTCCGAGATGTCCGGCTTGCTCGGCACCGCGGTGTCGATGTTCGTGGTGATCCTCGCCCAGAGTTCCGCGACCTCGCGCGCCTACGCCGCCCGCTATGGGGAGACCGTCGACGAGGACGCCGACCTCGTCGGCCTCGGCACCGCGAATGTCGGCGCGGCGTTCACCGGCACGTTCGTCGTCAACGGCAGCCCCACCAAAACGCAGATCGTCGACGGCGCGGGCGGCCGCAGCCAGATCGCTCCCCTGGCCGCCGGCGTGGTCACCGTCATGGTGCTGGTCCTGCTGACCGGCCCGCTGGGCGCACTGCCACTCGCGGCACTGGCCACCGTGGTGTTCCTGATCGGCATCGACCTGGTCGACATCGCCGGGCTGCGGCGCATCCTCCGGGTTCGGCGCGCGGAATTCGTCGTGGCGCTGCTGACCGCGGCCGCCGTCGTGTTCACCGGTGTCGAGCAGGGCGTCGTGCTGGCGATCATCGTGTCCGTCGTCGACCACCTGCGGCACAGCTACCACCCGCACAGCGGTGTTCTGGTCAAATCACCCGCCGGCCACTGGCAACCCGAGCCGGTCACGCCCGGCCGCCGCACGGCCGAAGGCATCATTGTCTACCGCTTCGGCAGCAGCATGTATTTCGCCAACGCGATGCGCTTGAGCACCGACGTGACCACCCTGCTCACCAACAACCCCACCGTGCGCTGGTTCTGCCTCGACTGCGTCGCCGTCGGCGACGTCGACTACACCTCGGCCGACGTCCTGGCCGCGGTCGCCAAACGCCTGCACACCCACGGCAGCCGCCTCGTACTTTCCGGCGTCCTGCCCGAGGTCCGGGAACAACTCGACCGGTATGGACTGACCCGGACGATCGGCGCGGACAGCTACTTCGACACCGCAGGCGCCGCACTGGACACGTTCGACAAGAGAAAGGCCTGACCCATGACCACCGTGACCTGGCTCGACGAACCTCAGCACCACGACTACCCGGCCGCTGCCTCTTATCTCGCCCTGATCGCCGAACCCGACCTCGTCGACCATGTCGTCAAGAAGCTGCGGAACAGCCACAACGCCGCCTTCTTCAAGGCCAAGGACATCCTGCGCGCCGCAGCACTGGCCCTGCTCCCGGCCGACGACCCCCACGTGCACTCGGACCTGCGGAAAATCCACGACCACAAGGATCTCTCGCCGATCCTGCTCGTCCGCGGCGACCTTCGGGCCGGTATCGCATTGCAGATCGCCGACGGCTACCACCGGGTGTGCGCGAGCTACCACACCGACGAGAACACCGACATTCCCTGCCGCATAGCATCGATCACTCGTTAACGCGCCATTCGAACGGGTCACGTCGCCAAGGCTGTGAAGGGTCCCTTCACGGACTCTGCGTCTGTGAAGGGACCCTTCACAGCCTTGGCCTGGTGGTGATGACCGCCCAGAGTGGATCAGCTGCCCGGATCGGGGGGATGTGAACGGACCGCGTCGGTCGCTGCCGGTAATGCTGATCACTCACCCGGTTAGAGCAGGGGGAAGCGCCGTTGCCTTGGTGTGGCGGGCAGTCAAGGGTGAGGAGTCGTTGCGGTCACCCGGACCGCTGCGAACGAAAGAGGCAAGTTCATGACCAAGAAGGCAACTCCGAAACGCTACGTGCCGCCGATCGCCGCCAAGGCCGGTCGGGTCGCCACCGACACACTCGGCACGATCCACTTGAAGAAGGACGCGACCACGATCGGATTCAAGAAGCCGCACTGATTCGGTGAGTGCCGGTGAGGGGGGCGGGCGTGTCCCCGCCCCCCTCGCGCACCACCGTCGTCCCGGTCGGAGTTCTCGCTTGTGAGGCAGTCCATGTACGAGTTGACCAACAGCCTGATCGTGGTGCCCGACTCGCCGGGTGGTACCTGGGCGAGCGGGCGGATTCCGCACCAAGCGCCGGAAATCGTGGCGCATCCGTCCGGGCGGCCGTGGCTGGTGGGCCACTGGTCGCCGGATCAGCTGGTGGTGGGCGGGGCGGGCGCGGTCCGGATCGCGATCTTCGGGTTCGGCCCGATCAGCGCCGAACGTCTGGCCGTCGCGGCCGGGAGGGTGGAGACGCCGGCGGATCTGGACCGCCTGGCGCGGGCGTTGCCGGGCAGCGCGCACCTCGTGGCGTCGGTGCACGGGCAGGTCCGGTTCCAGGGCACGCTCACCGGCACGCGCCCGGTGTTCACCGCCCGGATCGACGGTGTCCCGGTCGCGGCCGACCGGGCGGACGCGCTGGCGGTGATGGCCGGCGCCGAACCGGACGAGGACATGCTCGCGGTCAACATCGCGTGCCAGCAGCTGATCCCGCCGATGAGCGAGCGGAGCTGGTGGCGCGGGGTGGATCGGGTCGCCCCGGATTCCTATCTGCTGATCCGCGAGGACCGGGCGGCCGAAGTCCGCTGGTGGAACCCGCCCGATCCGGTCCTGCCGTTGCAAGTCGGGGCCAAGAGGGTACGGGCGGCGCTGCGGGAGGCAGTCGCGTGGCGCAAACCGGCCGGCCGGGTATCGGCCGACCTGTCCGGTGGGATGGACTCCACCACGCTGTGTTTCCTCGCCGCCGAACACACCCCCGATCTCATCGTCTTCCGCCGGACCGAAGGCAGCGCGATCAACGACGATCCCTTCTACGCCGGGCACGCCGCGAGGTTGCTGGATCAGGCCGAGCAGATCGAACTGCCGGCGGGCACCGGTCCCCCGGTCTTCACGCCGCCGTATTCGCTGCCGGACACCGAGGCGCCGCACGCCCTGGTCCGGGGCATGAACACCATCCGGCACCAAGTGCGTTACCTCGTCGAACGCGGCTGCACACTGCACCTGGCCGGGCACGGCGCGGACGAGTTGTTCACCGGCAGCGCGGCATACTTGCACACGCTCATCCGGCGTCAGCCGGTGACGGCGTTGCGGCATCTGCGAGTGCACCGCGCGCTGGGCCGGTGGCCGCTGCTGCCCACGATGGCCGCGCTCTGGGACAACCGCGACCTGCGCACGTGGTGGCGGGACAGCGCCGCCGCCCTCACTGCCCCACCTCCACCACTGACCGGCCCGAAAGTCGGCTGGGCCTACGCGTTGCGCCCGTCGCCGTGGGCCACCGGCGACGCGGTGAGCACGGCGCGGCGGGTGCTGCGCGGCATCGCCGCCGAAGCGGTACCGCTGGCGAGCGACCGAGGCCAGCACGAGGCCCTGACCAGCCTGCGTTTCGCCGGGCCGTTGCTACGGCAGGTCTGCCGGGAGTACGCCGCCGGCGGGCTACGGCTGGATCTGCCCTATTTGGACGATCGGGTCGTCGAAGCCGCCCTCTCGGTCCGGCCCCACGAGCGGTACACACCTTGGCAGTACAAGCCGGTGCTGGCCGAGGCGATGCGCGGCCAGGTACCGGACATGATCCTCGACCGCCGCACCAAGGGCGACTACGAGGAGGAGGTCTGCCGGGCGTTGCAGGACCACGTGCCCGACCTGCTCGACCACTTCGCCGGCTCGGCACTGGCCGCCCGCGGGCTCATCGACCTCGACGCGCTGCGGACCAGTCTGTACACCCAGAGCGGATCCGACCACGACGACGTGACCCCCAATCTCGAAATGACCCTCGGCTGCGAGACATGGCTGCGCGAGACCGGGGCCGTCCGGCGATCCGGTCCGGCTCCGTCCGCCGACAACGAAATCCCCGTGGGCTGATTCAAGGAGACTGATTGAGCACGCCCTTCGCCGCACCCGAACGGGTCCGGCTTCCCTTGCGTACCAGGCTTTCGTCGCTGATGGCCATCGCGGCGGCGACCCCGCTCACCCGGTTGCCGCCGAGGCTTCTGCGCCCGATCCTGGAACTCGCCAGCCGCCGCGCGCGTCCGGCATCGGCCGCGCAGACTTCCGCCGCCCGCGAGGCGATCGTCGCGAGCAGCATCCGGTGCGCGGTCAACGGATGCTTGAAGCGCTCCATCGCGACCGCGTTGCTCTGCCGCACCCGTGGGGTGTGGCCGACCTGGCAGCTGGGCGCGCGCACCATGCCTTTCGGCGCGCATGCCTGGGTGGAGGCCGAGGGCACCATGATCGGCGAGCCCGTACCCGAGGGCTACTACGTACCGCTGATCACCGTCGCCCCACCGCGACCGGGGGCCTCGCGCGGACGCTGGCGAACGACCGGCGGTACCGGAATCCTGCGGTTGCACCGCGACGCACTCACCGCCGACACCGGTGACGGCGCCGTTCTGCTCAACCAGCGGACCGGGCACTACTGGCAGCTCAATCACACCGGCGCCGACTCGCTCCGGCGGCTGCTGGCCGGGCAGTCCGTCCAGGACGCCGCCCACGACTACGCCGCCGAGTACGGCATCGAGCCGTCCGAAGCACACCAGGACATCACCGCGATGACCGGCCAGCTGCTCGAAGCCGGCTTCCTGACCCGCGCGTGACCACTGCTTCCCGGGGAGAACGATGTTTCGCCATCTCTGGCGGATGACCACCGGGCAACGCGCGGCGCTCACCGTCGCGATGCTGCTCATGACCGCGTCGGCCGGATTCGGGATCGCGCAGCCCATCGCGATGAAAGCGGTGATCGACGCGCTCTCCGGCGGGCGGCTGGTCATCGCCTTGATCATCGGTCTCGTCGTCCTGCTGCTCCTGCAGGCGCTGGTCGGTGCCTGGGGTTCGTTCCTGCTCGAACGGACCGGGGAACGGTTCCTGCTGCGCCTGCGGACGACGCTGTTCGACCACCTGCTGCGGTTGACGATCCCCGCCTTCGGCCGGTTCCGCGTGGGCGATCTGCTGTCGCGGGCCTCCACGGACGTGATCCTGGTGCGGGAGGCGGTAACCCGGGCCGTCGTGGAGATCACGGCGAACGTGATCATGACCGTGGCCGCGTTCACGATCATGTTCCTGATCGACCCGGTCCTGATGTGCGTGGTCCTGGGCGTGCTGGTCCTCGGTGCCGTCGTGATCACCGTGACAGCGTCCAGAATCGGCAGGGTGTCGCTCCGGCTGCAGTCCGCTGTGGGGACGATGACCGCCGATCTGGAACGGGTGCTCGGGGCCATCCGCACGGTACGGATCAGCCGCGCCGAGCACCGCGAGACCCGGCACCTGCAGGCACTGGCGCAGGAGGCCTACCTGGCCGGAGTGCAGAGCGCCCGCCTGACCTCCGCCGTCGGCCCGATCATCGAGACCATCGTCAACGGCGCCTTCGTCCTTGTGTTGTTCGTCGGCGCTTTGCGGATCAGCCGGCACGAACTCGCGCTCGGCTCGCTGGTGGCGATCCTGCTCTACGCCAACCAGCTCGTGCTGCCCATCGCCCAGCTCGTCGAAGGCATCACCACGGTGTACAAGGTCAAAGGCGCCGCCGAACGTACCCGGGAAATTCTCTGCCTGCCGATCGAAGAATCCGCGACCTCACCGAGCGCCCGCCCGGCCGCACCCGCCGCCGGACAACCGGAACCGGCCGTTCTCGACGTCCGCGGCCTGCACTTCGGTTACACCGCAACCACTCCGGTGCTACGCGACCTGACGTTCACCGTCCCGCAGCACTCACTCGTGGCGCTGGTCGGCGCGTCCGGGGCAGGCAAGTCCACCACCTTCGCCCTGATCAACCGCTTCTACCAACCGTGGCAGGGCACCATCCGCCTCGGCGGCGAGGCCCCGGCCGACCTCGACCTCCCTTCCTGGCGCGAACGCGTCAGCTGGGTCGAACAGGACTGCCCGATCCTGCACGGCACCCTCCGCGACAATCTCCGCTACGCCGCCCCCGACGCCGACGAAAACGCCCTCTGGCATGCCGTCGACCTCGTCCGGCTACGCGAGAAGATCGAAAGCCTCCCCGCCGGACTCGACTCCCCCGTCGGTGAACGCGGCGCTTGCCTTTCCAGCGGCGAACGCCAGCGCCTCGCCATCGCCCGCGCCCTGCTGACCCGGCCACACCTGCTGCTGCTGGACGAACCCACCGCACACCTCGACCCGATCACCGAAGCGGCCCTGACCGGCACCCTCGACGATCTCCGCGGCGAGTGTTCTCTGCTGGTGATCGCCCACCGGATCTCCACCATCCGCTCTGCTGACCAGATCATGGTGCTGGACAACGGAACCATCCGGGCCACGGGCACCTATGGGGAGCTGATCGACGCCGACCCCGAGTTCACGCGGCTCGCCAACGCGGCCCACCACGCCCATGGTGCCCGGGCTTCTGTCGGCGATCCTGTTTGAGTGGGGGCCGCTCCGCGTGCACCACGATGAAGGCTGTGAAGGGTCCCTTCACGGACTCTGAGGCTGTGAAGGGACCCTTCACAGCCATAGAGGTGCTGCAACTCGGGCCGGGAGCGTCTCTGTGCGGTTCCGGGATCAAGCCCCCAGTCGGTGCCGGACGTACTGCCGGGCAACGTCGGTAAGCCCGGGGAACACCCCACGGTAGGCCCACATTCCGAAGACCAACACCGCAAACGCGGTCACTGCTTCGGCGGGGGTGTCCCTGTACGCCGCGATCGCCTTCGCCCACTCTTCGGCCTGTTCCGGGGTGTGGCCGTCGGCGATGAGCCGCAGCACCAGCGCTGCCGGGTCAAGCCATGGTGCGCCGACGCTTGACCACGCCCAGTCGACAACCCGCGCGCGGTCGGAGACGAGGATGTTGAGCGGGTGCATGTCGCCGTGTACAAGGCTGTTCCCGTTGACGGCCTCGATCCCGCGCCGCTCCCATTCCAGCAGTTCAGGCAGGTGGGCCTTGTCCCAACTGTCAAGTTCGCGGTCCGACTTCGACAGCCGACGCCACGGGGCGGACCATGCCCACTGGTCCGTGGACTTCTCAAGTTCGACGGGGGACGGGCTTAGCTCCCGCGCCATCGCAGCTACGGTTTCGGCGACCATCGGCAGGTCCGGCGAGCCCGGCGCAAGGCTGGGGTGATGCCCGCTGAGGGCCTCGAACCCGAGCACGTGCCACCCGTCGGCGGTCACTTCCCAGAGGAGACGCGGGGCAGCAGAGTTCGGCCGGGCCCCGACCCGTGCTTCCGTCTGCTGCGCCCGCGCTCGTCGTGTGCCGGTCAGGACGCCCTTGACGAAGCAAGGGCCTTGCGAGGTCTGGAGCGTTGCCAGGAAATCGGAGTTCCGGCCGTTGTCCGGCGAAACCGTCGCGGCCACGGCACCTGTCCGGCTTTCGATCGCTCGCCGGACAGCGGCGGGGAGGCTCGCCCAGTCCTCGCTGACCATGCTGCCTCTTCGGTCCAGCTCCGCGCGGGAGACGGGGGCGGATCGTCGGTGCACCCGTTCTTGCACTGGGAGCATTGGGAGCACTTGGCGCACTTCGCCGCGCCAGTGAACCACAGGGGCTCGTCCCAGGGTTCCGGCAAAGTCGGTGTAGAGGTCCGTGAAGGGACCCTTCACGGACTCTGAGTCTGTGAAGGGACCCTTCACAGACCCGAAACCGGTCCGGCGCACCCTACGAGGTGGTCGCACACACCTCCGCATCGCCCACTGCCGGGTCCCCGACCAACTTTGCCGACACCCTGGGGGCGCGTCCACCGCGAACCCCGCCGCCCGAATGGCGTCGGTGTTCGGCGCATCATGTCGACTGGCGGAACGTCCCCGGTTTCGTCGCTGTCATTCGGCATGTGCGGATCCTTAAGCCTGGCCATCGAATTCCGACGTCCACTGTGGACTCAGCGAATCAACTCACCCGAAGCCCAGTCCGGACAGCCAGCGCCGGACCAGTGCGCTGAACCCGGCCGGATCGTCGTGCTGGGGGAAATGTCCCGCGGTGGGCCACTCCACGACTTCGTCGTGGGGGCCGTGCGGCAGGGCTCGGTCCCAGGCGGCGAATGTGGGGGAAGCACCGCCGTAAATGCTCAGGATCGGGCAGCGCCGGCGGGAAAGGTAGGAGCGGCCGACGGCTTCTCGGCCCAGGGCCTCGGGGCCGGCGAAGAGCTGTTCGTAGACATCGGCGATCACGCGCAGTGGAGTCCCAGCGAGTCGGCGGCGTCGCCAGACCTCCAGCCACGGCGGGGAATCGGGGGCGGGGAAGGTTGCGAACACTTGCGCGGCGGCCGAGTGCGGATCGGCGCGCATTGCTTCGAGGGCGGGTTTGAGTAAATCGTCGTGACGGCCTTGGGCGGGTTCTACGAGGACGAGGGCGTCGACGAGATCGGGTTCTTCGACGGCGAGTGCGGAGGCGACTGCTCCTCCAAGGGAATGCCCGATCACCACGGCTGAAGGCACGTCGCAAGCACGCAACAGGGTGGCGGCGTCGGCGGCGAGGGTCTTCGCGTCATACGGTCCGTCGGGGACCGATGAGCGGCCATGACCGCGGTGATCGGGCACGACAACGCGATGATCGGCGATCAGGTCGGCAGCGAGCGGGCTCCAGTCGGTGCCGTCGCCTGCCCAGCCGTGCAGTAACAGAACAGCGGGGCCGGTTCCCTCGTCGGTAGCGAAGAGTTCCACCTCGGGCCGGACAACAAAGTAAGGCATGAATGCTCCAGTCGCTCACATGAGCACGGCTGCCGCGAGCGGGGCCGACCCACCGGTTTACCGCGCCAAGGCGAAATACTCGCATTGAATCGTGCGCCAAAAGAAAGACCGGATAAACTGTGACATGAGTCACCGGCCCAACCGGCTAACGCATACGGCGGGCGAAATCTTTCCTGTTCACGGCACCGGATGCAGTACTCCCGGCGTCACCCGATCGGCGGGCCAGCTTGATCGTCACCGATGGTAGTGTCCCATCTCGGTTTATCGCGGAAGTCGGTTTCGATAGCCGCGATACAAGAACCGAAAGGTGCGAGTCTGTGACGATTGATCGCCTCGATCTCACCACGAAGCTGTATCAGCCTTCCATTTTTCCCGAAGTGGCCAGAGTGGCCGGAGGAGAACGGTCGGAAAGTCCGACAGTGGTCGATCTCGACCCCACTACTTTCTGCGATCTGGCTTGTCCGGAATGCATCAGCGGGAAACTGCTCAATCAGGGGCGATTCAGCGCGCAGCGACTGGAGGCGCTGGCCGGCGAACTGGTGACGATGGGCGTCAAGGCGGTCATTCTCATCGGCGGCGGCGAACCGCTGGCCCACCGGGGCACCCGCTCGGTCATCCACACGCTCGGCGAGGCCGGTATCGCGCTCGGCGTGGTCACCAACGGCACCATGATCGAGCAGAACCTGCCCGGCCTGGCCCGTTATGCCTCGTGGATCCGGGTCTCCATGGACGCGGCGACCACCGAGACGTACCGGTTGTTCCGCCCCAACCGCAAGGGCGAGAGCGTCTTCGACCGGGTCGTCGCGAACATGCGCCTGTTCGCACGCGCCAAGACCGGCGCGCTGGGCTACTCGTTCCTGGTCATGTCCCGCGAAGAAGCGGACGGCACCGTCCTCAGCAATCACGACGAGGTGCTCCAGGGCGCGGAGCTGGCCAAGGACATCGGCTGCGACTACTTCGAGGTCAAGGCGATGTTCGACGAGCAGCACCACATCGTCGGGATCTCCGAGCAGATGCGGGAATCCATCGACACGCAGATCGAAAAAGCCCGATATCTGGAAAGCGCGGACTTCCAGATCATCAACTCCTCCACCCTAACCTCCCTCCAGGAACGGGAAGGGCCGATCCAGGAAAAGGAATACCGAACCTGCCGGGTCACCGAATTACGCACGCTGGTGACCCCGTCCGGCGTCTATGTCTGCCCTTATCACCGGGGCAACCCCGCCGCCCGTCTCGGCGACGCGGTGACCGAAAGCCTGGTGGACATCTGGCAGAAATCCGACCGGTCGATCGTCGACCCGAGCCGGGATTGCCGCTTCCATTGTGCCCGGCACCGGTCCAATCTCGAAATGGACGAGATCGCGGCCGGGCGGGGCCGAGCGGTACTGGACAACGACACCGACCTGTTCATCTGATGGGCATCCCTGCTGCGGAAAGGACCTTCACCACTGTGTCGACGACCGAGCACCCGACCCGAGTCAACTCCTGGAACGGCTGGGACCCGCTCCGGCACACCATTGTCGGACGCGCCACCGGGACCGTGGTGCAGGCGCCCGAGGCCGCCGTACGCCGGGACTTCCCCGAGGACGGGTTCCCGCTGGGCACCTACGGGCCGATGCCCGAGGAGATGACCGCGGAGGCGAACGAGCAGCTCGACAACTTCGCCGAAATGCTGCGGCGCCGGGGAATCCGGGTGGACCGGCCCACACCGCTGGACTTCACCCAGCAGGTGCACACCCCGGACTGGACGCACGACTCGATGTTCGGCTGCATGCCGCCCCGGGACGTGCTCATCACGGTCGGCTCGGAAATCCTCGAAGCCACGATGAGCTACCGGAGCCGCTGGTTCGAATACCTCTGCTACCGGCCGCTGCTGCAGTCGCTGTTCGAGGACGATCCCGCGATGCGCTGGGAGGCCGCGCCCAAGCCCCGGCTGACCGACGCCTCCTACCACGAGGATTTCTGGGACTACTACAACACCCTCAGCACCGAGGACCAGCTGGACCGGGTCGCCCGGCACGATCTGGTGCTCACCGAGGAGGAGCCGCTGTTCGACGCGGCCGACATCGCCCGGTTCGGCAAGGACCTGTTCGTCCAGCTCTCCCTGGTCACCAACCGGAAGGGCCACGACTGGCTCCAGCGGCACTTCCCGGACCTGCGAGTGCACGCGGTCACCTCCACCAACACCCATCCGCTGCACCTGGACTCCACCTGGGTGCCGCTGCGTCCCGGCCTGGTGCTGCACTGCGGTGAGCGGCTGGCCGACGACGAGCTGATGAAGTACTTCCACCTCAACGACTGGGAGGTCGTTGAGGCGGTGCAGCCGGTCAGCTGGGAGCATCTGCCGAGGCTGTCCTTCTGCAGCCCGTGGCTGGCGGCGAACATGTTCAACATCGACCAGAACACGATCTGCGTCGAGGAGAAGGAAGTACGCATCGCCGAGCAGCTCAGCTCGCTGGGGTTCGAGATCGTCCCGGTGCCCTTCCGCGCGGTCGGCCCGTTCGGCGGCGGCCTGCACTGTTCCACAGTGGACATCGAGCGCGAGGGCGGCATGGAGGACTACTTCCCCCGCCGCAGCGGGCGATTCTGAGCGGGCGGCAATGATCCGGGGCGTCCTCTTCGATTTCAACGGCACACTCGCCCGGCTCACCAGCTGGGGAATGCCGCACCAGGACGTGTTCGTCCGGCACGGCCTGCCCGAGGCCGGGCTCCGGTGGGGCGACCGCAACGACGCGGGGCCGGCCGACGGTGAGGTGCACCTGGCGCCTTCGCGCAGCCGCGAGGAGTACCACCGCTGGGAACTGGACCGGCTGAGTGCACGGGCCCGCCGGTGCGGCGTGCCGGAGGATCGGCTGGCGGCGCTCGTCGCCGACCTCGACCGGGAGACCAAGACGTTCACCATGGCGCGGTACGACGACGTGCTCGGCGTGCTGACCGAACTGCGCCGTGATTACACCATCGCGGTCTGTTCGAACTGGTACTGGAATCTCGACGAGGCGATCGAACAGGTGGGACTGGCCGGGGTGTTCGAGACGATCGTGCCCTCGGCCCAGGCCGGGATGCGTAAACCCGACCCGCGCATCTTCCGGCACACCCTCCGGCTGTCTGGGCTGCAGCCGGAGGAGGCCCTCTACGTCGGGGATCTGTGGGTCCCCGACGTAGAGGGACCGCTGGCCGCGGGCATGCGCGCGATTCACCTGTGCCGGCCGGACCAGGCGGTGGCGGAGGATCCGCCACCGCTGCGGCCGGGGGTGTGGCGGGCCGCGGACATGGCCGGGGTCGCCGACCTGGTCGGAGGACTCAGATGCTGAGCCGGTCGAGGACGTTGCGGGTGACGCGATCCAGCGCCGCGTCACCGCCGCGGGCCACGATCATCGGCCAATCGGTGGTCGCCGCGGTGAACACGGTGCCGTTGCGGGTGTGGACGCCCATGGTGGCCGCACGCGGACCGGTGCGGCCGGCCTCGCGGGAGACGCAGTTCCAGTGCCCGGCGCGCAGATCGAAGAAGTCGTCGTGGACCGGCTCCAGGACCGCGATGCCCAGGATGAGAAAGGAATCCGGGGTGCCGTCGGTGCCGGTAGCCCGAGCGACGCCGTGTTCGTCGTAGGCGAAAGCGGCGCCGTCGCACTCGTATCCGATCAGGGGCAGGCCGGCGCCGAGCGCGGAGCCGGCCTGCAGCCCGGTGCCCTCGAACACCCAGTGTCCGGGATGCTGCACGGTGAATCCGGGGCAGGGCCGGTCGGCAGGCCACCCGCCCGGCCACTGCCACATCCCGCCGTTGCGGAAGCTCACGCCGGTCAGGGTGTTCTCGGGCCGGCCGGCGCCGTCCGGCGCCCACCACAGGTCGGTGGCGGGCAGGTGCGGGTACTCGTCGCCGGCCCGGTGGTCGGTGTCGGTCACGAACGCGGTGTCGCCGTCCGTGAGATGCACCCGCCACCAGCAGGTGTTGGCGCTGAAGAAGGCGACGTTCCCACCTCCGCCGACGAAGGCCTCCACCGCGTCGCGCATCCGCTCGGTCCAGTACTCGTCGTGCCCGACGCTGAGCAGCAGCCGATAGGAGGACAACAGCCCCGGGTCGGCATGCAGATCGAGATCGGTGCAGAAATCGACCTGGTAACCGGACCGTTCGAGCCAGGCGATGAACGGAGCGTCCCAATACGCCACATCTTCGATATGGCCGGGACGGCGCATACTCACCTTGTGCCCACGCGAGGTGTATACAGGATTGTCGTACAGACTGCTCGCGCGCTCGATTCCGGGTGCGTCGGATCGGTTGTAGGCGTGCCGGGTGAACGTGGACCTCTTGTAGAGAATCCTGTTCATGCCCGGTACGCTCGACCGCAGGACGAAACACAGCTTTTCGAATCCGGTGAGATCGTTCTTGTCGTAATCACCGGTATCCTCGGACGTCACAAGGAAGCCGACATAGACGCCCGGCCGCCACTGCGCCGGTATGGTGAACGGATGCGCGGGCCAGCGCCAGTCCACAGTGGGCGAGGCATGACCCGCGATACCGTCCGGATGCTCGGGAACAGAGCTCTGGCTGCCCGGCAGCCAGCCGGTGGTACCGGCGAACTCGTGCTCGGCGCCGACGCGGTGGAAATCGACCTTGAAGAACGGGGCATCGGTGGAGACATGGATATCGAGCCGCCCACCGGCAGTGACGCTCTCGTGCGACAAATAGCCCTCGATCACACACAACTCCGTTCGGTTCCGGAAAGGACATGGCAGCAGTATCGTGCCATGGCGTACTCCACTCTACAAAGGGGAAAAAATGGCGGATCGGGCCCGCGTCCGGGAACTCATGCTGGGTGTCGAAGGACTGGCGCTGATGCGCAGCGCGATCGACGGGGACGAGGACTTCATCGCGGCCCGGATCGACGAGATCAGCAAGATCTCCGCGCCGGACACGGCCGCGATTCCGCCGGTTGAGCTATTGTCCGAACTCGATGTCGCCACCGGTTACCGGGTCTGGTCGGAGAATTACGATTCACTGCCCAATTTCTTCCTGACGGCCGAGGAACCCGTCGTGGCCGGGCTGCTGGCCGATCTGCCGCCGGGGCAGGCCCTCGACGCGGCCTGCGGAACCGGGCGGCACACCACGGGCCTGGTCGCCAGGGGCCATGAGGTCATCGGGGTCGACCAGTCGCCGGAGATGATGCGGCGGGCGAAAACGAAGGTGCCTTCGGCCGAGTTCCGGATCGGCGACCTGGAACGGCTCCCGGTCACCGACCACGCCGTCGACCTCGCGGTGTGCGCGCTGGCGTTGTCCCACCTGAACGACATCGGTCCGGCGATCGGCGAGTTCCGGCGGGTGCTTCGCCCCGGCGGGCGGCTGATCGTGACCGAGGTGCACCCGATGATGGTGCTGCTGCAGGGTCCCGCCTTGTTCTCGCACAAGCCCGGGGAGCTGGCGTTCATCCGCTACCACGCGCATCTCGCCAGTGAATACCTGGCCGCGTTCGCGGAGCACGGCTTCGCCGTCCGGTCCTGTCACGAGCCGCTGTTCACCGGGCCGCTGGCGCCCGGCGGATACGAGGAGCTGATCCCCGAAGCGGCCAACGCGGCGTGGGCCGGTCTTCCGGTGGTCATCGTCTGGGAAGCCGAGGCGATCGAATGAACCCTGCGGTGAGCTGCCTGATGATCACCCGGGATCGGCCGGCGCTGGCCGCCAGGGCGATCGGGTGCTTCGCCAGGCAGCGTTATGCCGCCCGCGAGCTGGTCATCGTCAACCAGGGCGGCGCCGAGTACCGAGCCCGGCTGGCCGATCTGGTGCGCGCGTACGAGATCAGCGACGTCCGGATCATCGACGCCGATCCCGGTCTGCGGCTGGGCGCGCTGCGCAACATCTCGCTGGACGCGGCCGAGGGCGATCTGGTCTGTATCTGGGACGACGACGATTGCAGTCATCCGGACCGGCTGGCGGTCCAGGTGCGCGAGCTGCTCGGCAACGACGCGCACACCTGTTTCCTCAGCGACCATCTGCAGCTGTTCGAACAGGACCGAAGCCTGTACTGGATCGATTGGACCCTGCCGGAGCCGAAGGCCCGGTTTCCGTTGCTGCCCGGCACCATGCTGATGACCAACGACCGGCGCTTCCGATACCCGGAATCGGGCCGCTACGAGCATTTCGGCGAGGACTGGGGCGTGCTGATCAAGCTGCACGAGCAGGTCCGGGTGCACCACATCAGCGGCCACGGCCATCTGTATCTGTACAGCTACCATGGCGAGAACACGTTTTCCCTGGCACACCACCGGAAGATCGGGATCCGCGCCCGGCCGCACGCGGTGATGTCGGTGCTGGAGCCGGAGATCCGGGCGGCGATGGCGCACTATCCCGTGCCGCGACCGGTCCTCGTGCACGGTGCGGAAGGACCGATGTACTCGATCAGCGAAGGTCCCGGGGAGGAGACATGGCACTGAAAACGGTCGATTACACGGAGCGGCCGGATCTGTGGAAACGGATACCCGAGCTGTTCGAGGGCGTCTGGCCGGAATACAATCTGCACGGTGACGTGATCCCCGGCTATTGGGACCGGTTGCACGAGATTTTCGGCAATTATCAGCTGGTGTTGCACGATCCGGACACCGATGATGTGCTCGCCACCGCCCGGGGAATTCCGTGTCAGTGGGACGGCAGCCAGGAGAGCCTGGGTCCCGGGCTCGACGCCGCCATCGTCGCCGGTTTTGCCGAGCACGACGCCGGAATCGCCCCGAACACGCTATGCGCGCTGGGCATCGAAGTAGCGCCGCGGCATCAGGGCCGGAAGCTGGCCACGACGATGCTGGAAGCACTGCGTGCCACGGCGCGCGCGGCCGGCTTCGGCCACGTGATCGTGCCCCTGCGGCCGACGTGGAAGGACCGCTATCCGCTGGTGCCGATCGACCGTTACGCATCCTGGACCCGCGAGGACGGGGCCGCGTTCGACCCGTGGATTCGCACCCACCTGCGCGGCGGCGGGGTGGTCGCGGCGGCCATTCCGGAGTCGTCGCTGATCACCGGCACCATCGCGGAATGGGAGTCGTGGACCGGCATGAGTTTTCCCGAAACCGGCGATTACGTATTCCCGCACGGCCTCGCGACCGTGCGGATCGACAGGGAGGCGGAAATGGGCACCTATTGGGAGCCGAATGTCTGGATCGTCCACGAGTCCGGGCTGTCGCGATGACCGCCGGGACGCGGCCGCTGCGGCTGGGCATCGTGGGCTGCGGCGCGGTGACCGAACGGTGCCATCTGCCCGCGCTGGTCAGCGGGGAGCCGTTCCGGCTCACCGTGCTCGCGGACAGCGCCGGCGAGCACGCGGCGCGGGCCGGTGAGCGTTACCAGCAGCTGCGGGAGGCGAAGGGCTTCGATCCCGGTCCCCCGCCATTGTGCACCCAGGACATCAGCGCGGCACTCGACGAGATTGACGCGGCGATCGTCGCGACCGGACCTGCGTCGCACGCTTCGATTACCGCGATGCTGGCGCGGGCGGGCAAGCACGTGCTGCTCGAAAAGCCGGTCGTCCGCACGGTGGAGGAATGCGCCGAAGTCCGGGCGGCAGCGCTGGCCGGGGGTGTGATGGTGGTGCCCGCCCACGTCCGGCGCTTCTTCCCGGCTGCCTACTGGATCAAGCAGAAGCTGGAGTCCGGCTGGTTCGGCACGGTACGCCGGGTGCGCTGGCGCGAAGGTGCCGAGTACGGCTGGCCGGTGCTGAGCCCGTTCACCTTCGATGCCAAGGCCGGCGGCGGGGTGCTGACCGACCTGAGCCCGCATGTGGCCGATCTGCTCACGCACTGGTTCGGCACGCGGATCGAACTGGTTCGCTGCACCGACAATCGCGCCGGAGGTGTGGACACCGAGGTACGGCTGGAACTGCGGGCCGGCGGGGTCGACATCGACATCGAGCTGAGCTGGTTGCGCCGGATGGAGAACCAGATCACCATCGAGGGCTCCGCCGCGTCGGTGAGCGTCGGCACCGTACGGACGGCGGATTACGTCGCGCGCGATGCCGATGGTGCCATCATCGACGAGGACGCGGTTCCGGCGCTCGGGCCGTCCCAGCTCACCCGCGACGGGCTGTTCCACCGGCAGCTCGTCGAGTTCGACAGGGCGCTGCGCGGCGAGGACACCGCGGTCGCGACGCTGACCGAGGCCGAGATGGGCGTCGAGCTTTCCCATCGCTGCCAGGCAGAACGGGTCTCGAGCCTGCCACGGCCGTGGCAGACCTCGCGAAGGATCGCGTCCCGGGGCTCACGGCGGGTCGCGGTGACGGGCGCGACCGGATTCATCGGCGCGCAGGTGGTGGATCTGCTGCTGCGGGACGAGAAGACCACTGTTGTCGCGTTAGGACGATCGCTGCCGAAATGGGCCAGGTTGGCGCATTGGGACAGTGAACGTGTGGAGTTCCTGCGTCCGGACATCCTGGAGGCGACGGAGCTGGCCGACGCGGTTCAAGGCTGCGATATCGTCGTGCACACCGTGTACGGCAGCGACAGCGACCGGGCGCGGCGCTGGGCGGTCAGCGTGGACGGCACCAAGGCCGTCGTGGCCGCGGCACGGAAGGCCGGTGTGCGCCGCCTTGTGCACGTGAGCAGTATGAGCGTCTACGACCCGGCGGCTGGACCCGTTCTCACCGAGGATTCCGCCCTGGTCGCCGCCGAACCGGACGATCTGTCCTATGCGCACCAGAAGCTCGCCGCCGAACAGGCGGTGCTCCAGGCGGCCGGTGACCCGATGGAAGTCGTCTGCGTGCAGCCCACTGTGGTTTATGGCCCCGGTGGTCCACTATGGACTGTCCGGCCGCTGCGCAAGCTGCCCGAGGACAACTCCTGCCTGCCCAGCGAAGCAGGCGGTGTGTGCAACGCGGTGCACGTGCACGATGTCGCGGAAGCGGTCGTCTTCCTCGCCGAGGCGGATGGGGTGAACGGCCGGCGGCTGCTGCTCTCCGGACCGGAATCCGTGGCGTGGGGCACCTTCTACGACTACTACCGCGACATGCTGCGACTGCCACGGCATCACCTCCCGGACAACGCGGCATGGTCGGAGGCCGATCGGAAGTTCTACGCCGGTGTGACCACAGTGGACACCAGCCGTCTGGCAACACTCGGCTTCCGCCCGCGACTCGGCTTGGCCGAAGGCATGGCCCAGGTCGCGGAGTGGGCGTCCTGGTCGGGGCTGGCGTGACCCACCGGTTCGTGCTCAGCGGTTCGGTGCTGACTCATCCTTCGCGGGGTGAGGCGGCTATCCGGACCGCTGCGCAGGCCCCGCCCGGTGCGCTCACCGTGGTCACGGATCCGGAGCCCGCCGGGCCGCCGACCGCTGTGCGGACCATGGTGGCGGCCTGCGAGTCGATCCCCGCCGGCTCGACGCATCACCTTGTCGTGCAGGACGACATGCTTCTGGCGCCGGGCCTGTTCGACCGGGCCAGGGCGGCGATCGCGGCGATGCCCGGCGCCGCGCTGGCCCTGTTCTCACTCTGGGACTCGCGCAACGGCGGCGCGGTCCGGCTGGGTGCGTTGACCGGCGTGCGCTGGGTACGCGCGGTCAACGAATACACCCCGTGCGCGGCGCTCATCCTGCCCAGCGCGGTCGCCGCCGGATACGTCGGCTACGTCCGGCAGCGGTGGGACACCTGGCCCGAGGACATCCTGATGCACCAGTACCTCCGGGCGACCGGGGTGCCCTGCTTCGTCAGCGTGCCGAACCTCGCGGAACACGACGACCCACCCAGCATCGCCGGAAACGCGTTCCGTGGGCCGCGCCGCTCCGCGTGTTACCGGCCGGCCGATCGTCCTGGGCAGGAGGACCGCCGGCTGGACGCCCTGCCCGCGGTGCCGTTCTTCAAGAACGGAGTTGCCCAGTGCGTGGTCCGGGTGCCGCATGCCGACCCGCCTCGCTGGCTGCATCTGGAGACCGAACCGTACCTGTCGGGTCTGGGCGCGCGGCACCTGACCGCTCCTCGGGTACGTGGCCTGGATCCGGTTGCCGTGCAAGGAACCTGGCTGACCGCATACGCGCTGGGAGTCCTGACCAAAGACGCGAACGGCGAGGTCGATCGCGGGGCGGTGGCGGAGGCTCTGCGCACTATCGGGGCCGGGGGAATCAGCAACAGTACGCCTCTGCAGGTGATCCGTGAGGTACAGGATCAGCTCGCGGAGGTGGCCGAACGCGCGCTGCTCACGGGCCGCGAAGCGGAGCTGCTCCCCCGGCGGGCCAAACCGGAGATTACCCTAGGGGGCGCGGAAAGTACGCTCGGCGAGCATCTCGCGCAGGCGCTGACCGACCGCGGGCACCCGGTGATCGTCTCCACAGTGGACGAACGGGAGACCGTCGTGGTCCGTCATGCGGGCGGGCGGCTGCGGCTGGACACCCGGGAACTCTACGGGCCCGGCTGCCCGCCGGATTCGGTGATCGGGAAGCTGGTGTGGGCCTCGTTGCGGAGCAAGCCCATCCGCATTACGGACGGCACCCCCGCGCTGCTGCGGCCACGGCATGTCTGGGACCTTGCCGAAGCCGTCAGCAGCGCAGTGGACGGCGACGGGGCGGGTGGCATCGGGTCACCCGAGATCTCCGTCCTCGAACTGGCCGAGATCATCGCGCAGGTCGTCCGGCCGGTGCCCATTCACGATGAGCGGGCCTGTCCACCGCCGACTACGCCGGTGCTCGCGTCGCCGCGGTGGAAAGCGGAGTTCCGTTACCGGCTGCACCATTTCGCGCAATGGCTGGCCTATGAAAGCGAGGGAGCCGGCGCGGCCACCAGAACCTGAACGCCGGGGTGACTCCGCTGATAGGCGGCACGCAGTGCGCTGGTGAGCGCGGGTGCGTCGGCGGTCGCGCACACGCCCACCAGTGCCCCTCCCCCGCCGGCGCCACTGACCTTCAGTGTCATCCCGGCGGCCTGGTACGCGCGGACCCGCAACTGTTCGAGCAGTGACGTGGACATCTGCTGACAGTCACGCATCGCCTCATGCGCGGCGGCCATCCCGGTACTCACCATTTCGAGATCCTCTGCCTGGATTCCTTTCCACACTACGCCGGAGGCGTCATCCGAGCGCGCGACATATTCGGCGAGCACCGGATCTCCGGCGGCGCATTGCGCGCGCACCGACCGAATGTGATCCGGCGTCGATTTCGGCGTCCCCGAGTCGATGACGACGAGCGACCACTCCGCCGGAAGACCGATCCGGCCGCCGACCTCGGGCAGACCGGCGGGGCGGCCGTGAAACAAGGTGACGCCGCCCAAGGCGATCGCGAGATGATCCATGCCACCGCCGTTGCAGATGGCGAACTCGAACTCATAGGCCCATTGGATCACCTGCTCCCGCGAAATCCCCGACGCGGCAGGGACGAACACCTCGAACAGGCCGAGGATCAGCGCGGTGGACGAGGAAAGCCCGCTGGCCAGCGGCGCCAGGCTGGTCACCCGCACCGGCGGCGGCTCCGGCGGCAGCGCCGGAATCCGTTCCCTCAGGAAGGCCCAGATCTCCGCCGACCATTCGGTTTTCCCACCGCTCTCGGCCAATTCCACCGTGGTGCACAGATCGAGCGCGACGCACACCGAACGTCCACCCAACCAGTCCAGATCCTCGCCCGACAAACAGGCTCGCACCGGACGCGCCACCCGGGAGATGCTTTCCGTCCGCATATACCGCCCTTTCACATCCCCGCCGTTCCTCTTGATCAACCTAGTAACCCCACCCACCTCCGGCAATCTGGCAATCGGGTAGGCCGGCGGCGCCGTGAAGGGTCCCTTCACCGCCTTTGAGTCCGTGAAGGGACCCTTCACAGCCTTCGGGAGCCCGAAAACGTCAGCCCTTTACCGCTCCGGCGGTCAGGCCGGCGACGAGATTGCGCTGCACCACCAGGAAAAAGATCAGCACCGGCAGCGTGAACACCGTCGACGCCGCCATCGTCCCGCCCCAGTCCGTGCCGAACTGGGTATGGAAGCCCGACAGCCACACCGGCAGGGTGAAGTTGTCCTCGCTCTGCATGAACGTCAGCGCGTACAGGAACTCGTTCCACGCTGTGATGAAGCTGAACACCGAAGTCGCCACCAGGCCTGGTCCCAGCAGCGGCAGGGTCACCCGGCGAAACGCCGACCACCGTCCGCAGCCGTCCACCATGGCGGCCTCCTCCAGGTCCGCCGGAATGCCCCGGATGAAGCCACGCAACGTCCACGCGGTGAACGGCAGGGTCGCACCGAAATAGACCAGGATCAACCCGGGCAGGCGGTCGAGCAGGTCCAGGTCGCGCATCAGCAGGTACATCGGGATCAGCAGCGCCTCGAACGGCGCCATCTGCGCGACCAGCACCAGCAGCACGAAACCCCTGCGGCCACGGAAACGCATGCGCGCCAGCGGTACCGCGGCCAGCAGCCCGGCCACCAGCGCGCAGGCCACCGCACCCAGCGCGGCGATCACGCTGTTGCCCAGCGCCGTGGTGAATCCGGCTTTGCCGATGCCGTCCACGAAATGCCGGAGCGTCACCCCGAACGGCACCAGATCGTAGCTGTCGGACAACAACTGGTCGCCCGGCTTCAGGGCCGTGCTGATCATCCAGTAGGTCGGGAAGGCGAAGAACGCCGCGGCCAGCACACCCACCGCGGACACGACGACCTTCTGGACACCGGCACGCGGCATCACTCCGCCTCCTCGGCACGCAGCATCAACCGCAGGTTCTGCCAGGTGATCGCGACCAGCATCAGCGTCATGAGCACGCTCACCGCGGCGGCGACGCCGAAGTGGCTGGTGGCGATGCCCTTGATGAACTGCAGCACCGGCAACGTCGTGCTCCCGCCGTCCGGGCCGCCCTGCCGGATCGCCCACACCTGCGTGAACACCTTGAAATCCCACAACAACGACAGGAACGTCACGATGTTGATCAGCGGGCGCAAGGCCGTCCAGGTCACCGAGCGGAACGCCTGCCAGCTGCTCGCCCCGTCCAGGCTCGCCGCCTCGTACAGCTCACCCGGTACGCCGAGGATGCCCGCGTACAGGGTGAACGCCACGAACGGAATGCTCTGCCACGCGATCAGGACCATGATCACGGCCATCGTCGACCACCCGGTGGAGAACCAGGAGTACCCGGCGAACGACGGAAAACCCAGCTGCACCAACGTCTTGTTGAGGATCCCGTAGTTCTGGTCGAACATCCACTGGAACACAGTGGTCGCCGCCAGCATCGGCATCGCCCAGGCCAGCACTAGGCTCACTTGCAGCACACCGCGCACGACGCGATGCACGTGTCGCATCAGCAACGCGACGAGGAGCCCGCCGAGCACGCTGGTGGACACGCACGCCGCAGTGAACAGCAGGGTACGCACCGTGCTCAGCCAGAATGCCGGATCGGACAGAACGGCCGTGTAGTTGCCCAGGCCGTTCCACACCGTCTCGCCGCTGACCAGCTCCGCGAGATCCGATTGCCGGAAGCTGGTCAGCACCGCCGACAGCACCGGGTATCCCACCAGCGCCAGCACCGTCACCGTCGCGGGCAGCAGGAGCAGGTAAGGAAGCCTCCGCCGCCATGGCACGGTGGGACGCGTTGCCGGCGGGGTGATCCCCACGCCGGTGTCCGTAGTCGCCGTCATCCGCTCAGCTCGAACTCGTCAACGTCTTGGTGATCGCGGAATCCGCGTCCGACACGGCCTGATCCAGGCTCTTCTTCCCGGTCAGGTACGCGGTCAGGGCCGATTTCAACGGGTTGTCGGCCTCGACGGCCGTCCATCGGGGCGTGACCGGGGTGACCTTGCCGTCCTTCGAGGCGGCCACCATCGCCCGGCCGACCGGGGTGGCCCGCAACGCGCTGGTGTCGGTGGAGGTGCCGGGCACCGAGTCGGTGGCGGCCAGCTGCGCCTGGTACTTCGCGCTGGTCTCGATCTTCAGCCAGTCCTTGGCCAGATCCGCGTTCTTGCTGTTGGCCGGGATGGCCAGGATCGAGCCGGCCTCCAGCACCGGTGCGGTCTTGCCGGCGGTGCGCGAGGGGATCGGGAAGGCGCCGAACTTGTCCTTCAGCGAAGGGTTCGACGCGATCACCTCGGCCAGATCGGAACCGAAGCCGATAAAGCTTGCGGTGTCCCCCTTGGCGATCACGTCCGACTGCTGCGGGGTGGCCTCGTCGGTGTCCTTGGCCGCGGTGGTGCCGGAGGTATCGACCAACTGCTTGTAGAAGGCAAAGCCTGCCTTGGCTTCCGGAGTGTTCACAGTGGACCGCCAGGTCCCGCCTTCGTTGTGGGCGAGATCCCCGCCGTGATCCCAGATGAACGACAGCAGGGCGTACCAACTCTGGCCGGGCAGATACAGCGGGTCCACGCCCGGCAGCGCTTTGAGCTTGGCCAGATCGGCCAGCCATTCGTCGGCGGAGGCGGGCGGCGCGGTGATGCCCGCCCGCCGGAACAGATCGGTGCGGTAGACGACGACCCGGCTGGCCGCATAGAACGGCACCCCGTACTGCTTGCCGCCGTAGGCACCGGATTCCTTGAGCGTGGGCAGCCATTGCGGGCCGTTGAGTTCGCCGACCGAGCCCGTGAGGTCCTGCAGCGCGCCTTGGGAGGTGTACTGCGCGTCCTGCGTGGTGCCCAGCTCGATGATGTCCGGGCCGCCGCTGGTGCGGGTCAAAGCGGTGGTCAGCTTCTGCCCGATGCCGTCCCATTGCTGGACCTGATAATCGACCTTGACGCCGGGATGGGCGGCTTCGAAGTCCTTGCCGATCGCGTTGACCGTGTCGTCGGGCACCGGTCCGCTCATCAGCCAGACCGTCAGCGTCCGGCCGCCGGCGCCCCCCGGCCCGCACCCGGCGGCGAACACCACCACGGCCGCGCCGATCGCCGCCGTGAGCCGGGCCCACGTCCTGCTTCGCCGCACTGCTCCGCCCTCCCGCCTCGGCCAGGGCCGGCCACCGTCACGGGGCCTGACACGGACCCATTTTGGTGCAGACCAATGCGAACAGCGTGTGCCGAGCGGTACATGATGTCAAGTAGGTACCGGATTGTCACAAAGTCATCCGAGATTGATCCGGGAGGGTGATCACACGAAAAGCGGTTGACAAGGTTCGATGGCTATTGGCAGGCGAAGCGGGGGCGTTTGGCGCACACCGTGGGTTTGATTCTATGGATATACCTTGCAGGTTGCGAAATTGTTTGAGGCACAGCCGACGTACCCGCTCAAAGGCGAGTACCGACGAGCTGGCACAGACGGGCCGTCTGCCGGTACGGATCGCGATCGCTCAGCGCCAGCTCCAAGCGTTCCAGATCCGCGTAAAAGGCCGGATCCTTCTTGCGGTCGTCATCGGCGATGTAATCGCAGACGTTGCGGATTCCGTAATGCGCGGTGGGCGGGCAGTTCGCCTCGGACATGGCAGCGGCGAGGTCGGCGGCGGTGAACAGGGCGACGACGGTGCCGAAGGTGGCGGTTTCGAGCTGGTCGCTGTCGAGGGCGGCGAGTGCGGCGGCCGGATCGAGTTTGCGGATGGCGGTCACCAATGGGGCCGAATGTTTGTTGATCGCCATGACCGACAGGAGGCCGCCGGGCCGGAGTGGCCGGACCACTGCCTCAAGGGCTTCCCGGACGGAAGTGACGTACTGCAGCACGTTATGGCACAACACGACATCGGCTGTCTCGGCGGACATGTGCAGCAGGTCCGACCGCACGCACGTCACCCGGTCGCCGACGCCGGCCGCCTCCGCGCGCCGCTGCGCGGCGGTCAGCATCTCCGCCGAGTTGTCCACGATCCGCACCCGGTGACCGGCCAGGGCGAGAGCCACGGCATCGCCACCGTCACCGCCGCCGACGTCGAGCACGTCCAGCGGGGCGGGGCCGAGGTGGCGCCGCAGGTTCGCCGCGGCCAGCGCGTACCGCAGCCGCCCCCACGGGCTCTCCTGCCACTGCTGCCAGCCGGCCATGCTCTGGTCGAAGGTATTCGCTTCCTGCTGCATCGGGACACCGTAGCGGGCACGCCGTGCGGCGGCGAAACCACTAGCGGCGACGGTGCGCGCCCCTTTCGAGTAATCGTGTCACCATCGGCGTCCCTCGGCCGATGGAATCGTCCGGTAATTTCGGGTCATCGCGTCCGCGCCCGGGTCACCTGCCGGGACGGCAAAGTGGCTCGTACGAGGCATTGCCGCCAATTTACGACGATCCGGAGAAACCGCCCGACGTCCTGAGCCGATCGAGTGGGCATATCCGGCGCCGGTTGACAGCTTCGCCAAGTGTGGCACTATTCGGAAAACGCATCTTCGCAGGCCGTCCGGACGCGCAGTCATCCGGATGCACAAGGGGGAATCGTTGCCCGGTAACAAACGTGTCGCCTTGGGGTTCGACAAAACGGGCGGCGAAACGAAGTGGTTCGACGAACTCGAGCGCAAGCGTAGCCGCGGGCCGGTCACCGAGCAGAATCGCCTGATGTCGCGCGCGCTTTCCCCGGAAACGCTGGCCGTCCACGCGGGAACCTATGAGGACCCGGTCACCGGCAGCGTCGGCACACCCATTTTCCAGACCAGTACGTTCCTGCTCGACGAGCTGAGCTATCAGGCATTCGACGATGGCTCCTTTCGCGATGTCCCGATCTACACCCGCTACGGCAACCCCAGCCAGTGGGCGGTCCAGGAAAAGATCGCCACGCTGGAGAACGCGGAGAGCGCGGTCGTCACCTCCTCGGGCATGAGCGCGATTGCCGCCACCATCTACGGCCTGACCAATGCGGGCAGCCACATCATCTCCGCGCACGACGTCTACGGCGGCACCTACAACCTGCTGCGCGAGGACATGCCCTCGGCCGGTCGCGAGGTCAGTTTCGTCGACCCGACAGACTTGGCGTCGGTCGCCACGGCCATCCGCCCGGAAACGCAGCTGCTGTTCTTCGAGACCCTGACCAATCCACTGCTCAAGATGATCGATCTGCCCGCGCTGGCGAAACTGGCGGCCGACGCGGACGCCCTGCTGGTCGTCGACAATACGTTCCTGTCGCCGGTGAATTCCCGGCCGCTGGAGCGCGGGGCGACGGTGGTGGTGCACAGCGCGACGAAGTATCTCAGCGGGCACAGCGATCTCACCGCCGGCGCGATCGCCGGCCCGCGGAAATTCCTGGACCGCATCTGGAGCCAGGCGATGCGCTTCGGCGGGACGCTGGAGCCCTTCTCCTGTTTCCTGCTGGAACGCGGTCTGAAAACACTGGCGATCCGGGTGGCCGCGCAGAATCGCAATGCCGAGGAAGTCGCCCGTTTTCTCAGCGGCCATCCCGCGGTGCACCGGGTACTCCACCCCACCTGCGGAACCGTGCCCCGGCCGCCGATCGACCTTTCCGGATATCCCGGGTTCGGCGGAATGGTCAGCTTCGAGGTGGCCGGTGGCGACGCGGCCGCTTTGGCCGTCATGGGAAAGCTGGAGATCCCGTACGTCGCGACGAGTCTGGGTGGCGTGGAATCACTGGTCAGCATGCCGTTCAATACCTCGCACAGTTCTCTCACCGCCCGGCAGCGCAGCGCGATCGGCATCAATCCCGGATTGATCCGCTTCTCGGCCGGTATCGAGAACGCGGGCGACCTGATCCGCGATCTGGCCCAGGCACTCGGCTCGCCGGATGGAGTGTGAGAAATGCGCAACAGCTTCAACACGGCCAGTTTCAGCGAAGTGGTGCACGAAACACGGACCGACCCGGCCGAGGCACAATACCGCTACGGGGCCGAAGCGGAGTGCTCGCCGACAAGAGGGCTGACGGCCCGGGTCCGGCCGGCGATTCTCGGCACCATCAAATCGGCCCGCCAGTTCGAGCAGCCGGTGGCACCGCCGGGTGTCGTGGTGCCGACCGGGGAACCCACGCCGATGGAGCTGGCCCTCACCGGAATCGGTTCCTGCACCTTGAAAACCCTGATCGGCGGTGGCAGCGCACGCGGCGTCGAATTCGATGCGGTCCGCCTCGGCATCGAGCACGGGGACGGCGTCGGCTACGCCCTGGACATCGAATCCGACGCTTCCCCGGAGCTGGTGCGGGAGCTGATCACGCAGGTGAAGACCTACAGCCCGAACCACCGGACCGTCGTCGAGGCCATCCCCGTCACGGTGCGGTTTCCGCAGACCGCCGCGCAGTTCAGCGCCGGGCAGTTCAGCGTCGAAGAGTCCGCCGCGCGCCGGTTGCGGTGGATCAGCGGAACGCAGTTCGTGTCCGAGGGCGCCCGCGATTCCGCCGACGTCCTGCGGGTCGACCAGCCGAAGCAGCTTGCCGGGGTGGACTGGGGGCCGAACCCGCAGGAGTACCTGCTGATGGGAATGGCCGCCGACCTGGCCAACGCGCTGGCGAAGCAGGCGGGCGTACCCCCGCTGACCTGGCGGGTACGCTCGGACGCGCGAGTGGACGTGCGCGGGCTGCTGCAGGCCGATCCGGCGGCACCGATCCCCCTGCAGGACGTCCGGTGCACGGTGTCCGTGCTGCCGGCGGAAAGCGTCCCGCCCGAAGCGGCGCTCCGCACGATCGTCCAGGAAGCCGTCCGCCGGTGCGCGGTGATCCGGCTGTTCGCGCAACCACACCGGATCGCCGTCTCGCAACTCCGGCTGTCCGGCCTGGCTTCGGAGGGAGACCGATCCGCCGGACCGGTCCTGGCGAGGGGATGAGCATGGCCATTGCAGAATCAAGCGTCCGCCTCGGCATACCGGTGCCGGAGCGCTATCGGCAGGCGTCGGTGACGACGCTCGGCCCGGCCGGCACGGACGCGGAATCACTGGCCTCGTCGCTGTTCTCCGACGTCCGGCTGGCGGGCACGTTCCGGGAGGCGATGGCGGCGACCTGCCGCGACGGCGGGTGCGCGCTGGTCCCGGCCGGGTACGTGCACCGCGACGCCGACGGGGTCGCCGAGACCTGGGCCGATCTGCACTTCGGCTTTCTGGGCAGATTGCGCATGGTCGCGTTGTGGGAGCAGGAAACCAAGACGATGTGCCTGGCGGTCAACAGCCGCCTCGGCCCGGGGAACGAGCCGCCCGCCACCCTGACCATCCACCCGTCGACGCTGGCGTTCGCGCACCTCTACGCGCCCGGCGCGGCGTTGTCGTTCGTGCGGGCCAAGCCGCTGGCCGCGCAAGCCGCGGCGGCGGGTGAGACCGCGGGATGCATCGCCTCGATCGACGTGGTGAACGGCCTGGCCGGGCTGTCCGTGCTGGAGGAATTCACTCCGACGATGGTGTGGTGCCTGTACGCGGCGGCGTAGGGCACAGCGGCATTCCGGTTTCGGATGGAGGTGACGTTGAGCAGCAGTACAGCGGATTCGACCGGCCTCGGTCAGCTGCCGCGGACCTGGTTCGGCGCAAGCCTCTGTGTTCCCGCCGCCGCGCGGGAGCGAGTCGACGAAGAAATCCGGGAATACGTAATCACAATCCGCGATTATTTCGCGCAGTATCGCGTCGGCGACGCCAATCTGTATCTGGGCGGCTCGCTCGCACGCGGTGAACCATCGGTCCGGCGGGGCGCGGACGGCCCGCGGCTGGCGTCGGATCTCGACCTGATCGTGGTGACTCCCGAGGATCTCCCCGCGGCACATCCGGCGCGCGGGCTGGACGACCACCTGCGTTCCCGCCATCCGGGGCTGCTGGTGCTCACGTTGTTCGTCCGGGCGGGAGATCTGCCGCGGGCCGCGTCGTTGCACGGCCTGGACTTGTGGCACGGTCTGCGGTACCCGCTGGTGTGCTCGTTCGAGGTGCACCGCCCGGCCGCGCCACCGCGGATCGGCCTGCGCCAACGTCTGGAAGTGCTTGCGCACCAAGCAGGTCTGGCGTTGATGACGCCGGCCGACACCAGTACCTGGTACCTGTTCCGGACCGAACGCGCAGTACACCGGCTCAAGCTGCGTCTGGAAAGCCTGCGCTGCCTGCTCCCGCAGCGCGGCGGCGAACCGCTGTGCTACGCCGACATCGTCCGGTGCGGCGGGGCCGGGCTGGACCGGGTGGCGGACGCCGCCGAGCGCGCCCGGTTGGTCCAGGCACGCGAGTTGGGCGAGCACCCGATGCTGGCCGGCAGTGAGGTCGGTATGTCGCTGGCCGCGCTGAAAGCGTTGCTGCGCATCGAAACCGATGCCGAGGTGGTGCAGGCGTTGCGCGAGCTGGCGGTCCGGTCGCCGCACCGGATGAACACGTTCCAGTTCGGCGTGCTCCTGCTGGCCGTGGCAACCGGAACCCGGGACCGGGCGGCGGTTTCCACGGTGCCGCCGGCGTTCGGCGAAGTGTGCCGGAGCAGCGGCCACACCACGTTGCCGGGCGGCGAGGGGGCCGCGCTGCGCGAGTCGCTCGCACTGGTGCGCGGCGAGTACTACGAATCGCTGAAACACCACAACAACGGCCGGTCCGTGCTGCCCGGCTACGCCGAGTTCCAGTGACGCCGACGACCGCGACGAGGGAGGGGCCGACACCAGATGACCTACGAACGACAGGCCGAGGTGCTCGCGATCGGGGCCGGTCCCGCCAATCTGAGCCTCGCCGCGCTCGGCGCGCCGCTCGCTCGGCCGGAGATCAGCGTCGTGGAGTCGCGTGCCTCGGTCAGCTGGCATCCCGGTCTGCTGCTGAACGGCTCGCGGTTGCAGGTCAGCGGCGTCAAGGACCTGGTCAGCCTGGTGGATCCGCGCAGCCGGTACAGCTTCCTGAACTTCCTGAGCGAGCAGGGCAGGCTGTACCGGCACCTGATCGCCAGCGGCGGCACGGTCAGCCGCAAGGAGTTCGACCAGTACTTCCGCTGGGCGGCCACCGAACTCGGCGTGCACCTGAACCAGCACGTGAAGAGCGTCGAGCACGACGGGGCGGGCTTCCTCGTGCATTCCAGCCAATCGCGGTGGCGCGTAAAGGATCTGGTGCTCGGCGTCGGCCAGCGGCCGTACCTGCCGCCGTGTGCGCGCGAGGTACGCGGTGGCCGGGTGACGCACGCCGCCCGGTTCCACCAGGAGGTGGCGAGCCTGGCGGGCCAGGAAGTGCTGCTGGTCGGTGGCGGGCAGAGCGCGGGCGAGGTGGCGCTGGAGGTGCTGTCCGGACGGGCCGGGCATCCACGTGGCCTGACCTGGATCACCGCCGGGGACGGGCTGACGCCGCTGGACGAGTCGCCGTTCTCCACCGAATGGGCCCACCCGCGCTACGTCGAGCATTTCCGGCAGCTGCCGGTGGATCGGCGCCGGTCACTGCTGCGCGGGCAGCGACCGGCCCAGACCGGGATCTCCGGTCACCTGCTCGGCGAGATCTACCGCAGGCTCTACGAACTGGACTATCTCGACAAGCATCCGATCCGGCACGGGCTGCACCCGCACTGCGAACTCGTCCGGCTCACCACGACCAGCACCGGCCGTTACCGGGCGGCGGTGCGGGACCGTACCGCGGACAGCTGGCACGAATTCGAGGCCGACCACGTCATCCTCGCCACCGGATTCCGCCCCGAGGTGCCGGATTTCCTGTCCCCGCTGCTGGAACGGCTGCCGATCACCGACGGCGTCTACCACGTCGACGAGGACTACAGCCTGGGCTGGGACGGCCCGCCGGGCAACCGGATCTACGTGCAGAACGCCGCGCAGGGCAGCCACGGCATCGCCGACCCGAACCTGAGCCTCGCCGCGTGGCGCAGCGCGGTCATCCTCAACAGCCTCACCGGGCGGGAGTCCTACCGGCTGCCCCGCGCGGACATCACGCTCGCGCTGGACTGGTGAGCCGGAAGAGGCGGCACGCGATGTCGACGAAGCGATCATGGAGGCCGCTCGTGGCTGACAAGCACGGCTCGCATGCCGTGAAGGGCACCTTCACGGACTCAGGGGCTGTGAAGGGTCCCTTCACAGCCCTCGGTGAGCCGGACATGACGGTGAAAGTCGACGACGACCTCGCCCCGGGCGAAGTCCGGGACGGACCGGTCCGCGTCCCGCGGGCGCTGCGCGGACGGCGTACGCTGTCCGCGAAATGGCGGGGCGCCCCACCAGCGGTCATTCCGGTCGACATCGCGGACATGGACTTCCCGCTCGATCCGGTGATCAGGGCGGCCGTCCGCCGCGCCATACGTGAGCCGCTGGTATACCCGCCGCACTACACCGCCAACGGCACGACCGAAGTGCTGGCCGCGTTCTACCGCCAGGCGTACGCGATGCGCGTCGATCCGGCCGAATTCTGGCTCGTCTCCAGCTGTGTGGCGGCCTCGTATCTGCTGCTCAACGACGTGCTGGCGCCCGGCGACGAGGCGGTCTACTTCGCCCCGAGCTACGAGCACATCCCGCGGAGTATCACCGGCGCGGGCGGCGTGCCCGTCCCCGTGGACATCCACGGCTATCTCGACGGTGCCTGGTCGCTGCTGGACCGGGTGGTGTCCGGCCGGACCAGAGTCATCTACGTGTGCAACCCGCACAATCCCACCGGCCGCACCTTCGGCGCCGGCGCGCTGCGCCACCTGGCCGGGCTCGCCGCGAAGTGGGACATTCTGGTGGTGTCCAACGAACTTCACGGTCGATTGGTGCTCACCGGAAGGCACATCCCGTTCGCCTCCCTCGGCGAAGACGCGCGGGCACGCACACTCACCTTGTCGGGGCCGACGAAGTCGCACAACATGTCGGGTCTCGGCGTCGCGTTCGCCCTGTTCGCCCGAGACGGCCGCTGGCGGGATTCGCCCGGCCGGATCGGTGCCCGGATGACCATGCCCAAAACCGTGCAGCAAGCCGCTTTGCGGGCCGCATACGGAACCGACAGCAGGTGGCTGCGGCACACTTTGGTGCGGTTGCGGGCCAATCGGGATTTCGCCGTGGCCGGGTTGACCGCCGCGGGCAGCGGCATCGCCGTCCACCCGCCGGAGGCGACCTACTTCCTCTGGCTGGATCTCGGCGGCCGGTCGTTCACCGAGGACGCGGCCGAGCGGCTGGAACGCACCTGCGGCGTGCGGCTGATGTCCGGCCGCAAATTCGGGGCCGAGGGCCGGCGGTGGGCACGGATGTCCCTTGCCACGGACCGGAACCTGATCCGGGAAGCCGTGCGCCGGCTGGCCGGGGGTTGAGCACGTGACGCAGATGGCCCGGCACCGCCCGGCCGCACGCCCGGAAGGAAGAGGACTGTGAACGTTCACTACACACTCACCGAGCTGGCCCAGGCCTCGCTGGACGGCCTGGCCGGAGATCTTCCGCCCGCGGTGGACGTGACCTTCGGGCGCGGCCCCGGGGATCCGGATCCCGGGCAGCTGTCCTGGCCGGACCGGGAACAGCTGATCGAGGACAGCCTGGACGAGATCTGGGAGCGCACCCGCGACCGCCGCTACGTGCTGGCCGCCGACGCACCGCTGACCTCCGAACTCGCCGAGGCCGTGGGCCGCGTGGGCGGTCCGGACGCCTTCTCCGAGTCGATCACCGCGCTGCTGCAGCAGCACATGCCCGCGCTGACGCGCACCCTGGTGCGGCAGGAGGTGATCGCGGAACCACCGGTCGGCCCGGCCGCCGAAGTGTGCTCGATCCCCGGTCCGAAGCTGTTCATCTCCCCGCACATCGGGCCGGCCTTCGCGCCGGCCGCGCACCTGGCGTTCCTGGGGGAACGGGTGACCCTCCCGATGTTCCGGGACCAGGGTTTCGCGCCGCTGGTTGCGCTCGCGCGCATCGCCCGGCCGGTCACCTTCCCGGATTCGGCCGGGTTGCGGATCATCCCCACCCCTAGCCTGCTGGGTGCCCGGCTGCAGGAGTCCGCGATCAAGGAGGGGTACGGGATCATCTGGCCGCCGGACACCGTCGTGGGATCCACCGCGGGCCGCAATTCCGTCGGGTTCCGCCTGCTCGGCCTGGACCGGCAGGTGTCGATTTTCCCTTATCTGATGGTGCGGAAGTACCAGCTGCCGGTCTTCCTGGCCTATTCCCGGCTGGACGGCCCGGACAACGTGGCGTTCCACTACGAGCGGCTGGATCCCCCGATGGACACCTGCGAGCGGTTCTTCGACCACGTGCGGAAGGTGACCGACGACGCGATCCTCGCGAACATCGACCAGTGGTCGCAGATTCGTTACTTCCCCGCCGTCTGAGGTGCCGGCGGCCAACGGAAAGGAGCACCGATCGTGCAACGGCAGGAGCTCGCCGATTTCATCGACGTGAAGATGCGCGCGGCCGCGGACGTGGACAGCGGCGTGGAAATCCGCCCGGATTCCCGGATCCTCGACGACCTCGGCATCGATTCGATCGGCGTGGTCGAACTCATCACCACCATCGAGGACGAGCTCGGAGTGTCCATTCCGGACAGTGCGCTGGTGTACAAGAACATGGTCGTGGCCGGTGATCTGAAGGAACAGATTCTCGGCGCGGTCGCCGGCGAGGACGGCTCCCGGTGAGGGAGACGACGGTACTGGTCAGCGGGCTGGGCGTGATGACCCGGGGAATTCTGGCGCACCTGGCCGGGCACCCCGGACACACCGTCGCGCTGCACAGCAGGCATGCCGCCCGCTCCCCCGTGCCGGGTGTGCGCTGCGTGTCCGAGGACGGCTTGTCCGCGCTGCGCCCGGATGTCATCGTGGGCTGTTTCGAGAACGACGACCGGAGCCGGGAATTCTGGTCGCTGGAGCCGATCGGCGAGGCCGTGGCCGCGGGCGCGGTCTGCATCGAGCTGACGACGCTGGGCCTGGCGCAGGTGCTGTGGTGGCACGAGCTGATCCGGGCCTCCGGCGGCGTCGGCGTGGAGTGCCCGGTCACCGGGAGCCGCAGCGGCGCGGAATCGGGCACGCTCTCGGCGTTCGTGCACGCGAGCGGCTCCGACGAGCGGATCGACCAGGTGCTGAAGCTGTTCGTCCGCACCCGGTACGACTTCCGCGAGCCGGGGCACCCGACCCGGTTCAAGCTGCTCTACAACGCCTGGGGCGCCACGATGCTGGCCACCCTGAGTTCGTTCGTGCCGCCGCTGGAGGAGCTGCTCGGCCCGGATTTCCCGGTCGCCCAGCGGATCATCGCCAGTGACGGGTGGATGGCCCTGGTCTGTGCCAGCAAGCTGGACAAGATGCTGCCCGTGGCGCCGGACGAGCTGGACTTCGCCCTGCGTCACATGCGCAAGGACCTCGGCCACGCCGAGGCGATCATGCCGCGGCCGGACGAGCTGTTCGACGTCGTGCGAGCCCGCTTCGGCGAGGCCGAGCAGAGATTCGGCGGCGAGGTCGACTACACCGCCGTGAACTGGCCGTCCGCTCGCTGATCCGAGATCCTGGAGCCGTTCCATGTCCATCCGATTCCCGAACGCCTTCTCCTGCACCGGCCGTTCCATGCTGTTCGACGAAACCGACCCGGTCGACTTCCGCGCGCTGGCCGGGCCCGGGGTACCGGCGGACCTGATCGAACGGCTGGTGGCCCGCCGATTCGTCGTGACCACCTCGCAGGTCGAGTCGACTACCTCGGAGCAGCATTCGATCCGGTTCGCCGAGACGATCGTCAAGGTGCCCGTGCACTGGGGTGGCGAGGATTTCATTTTCCCCGTCGTCACTTTCGTCGACAACGAGCACTCGCTGATCCGCGGCTATCTGCTGGGTTTCCACAAGGTGTTCGCCGCCCCGCGGGCCGGGACGGACGGGCTGGTGCTCCAGGTCGGCGAACTGGCCCTGGACCTGCGAGCCGAGCCGGGGCCTGCCGACTGGGCCTCCCCGGACATCCCGCCCGAGCATGGCTACCCGTTCCTGCTGTGGACGGATTACTCGCTCGTCCCCGGGGTTTCCTCACACGGCTACCGGCGGCTCACCACCGAGTCCTACGTCCGGCACTCGGTGTCCGCGATGCGGCCCGCGCACCCCGAACAGCGCATTGCCGACCGCCAGGTGACTGCGCGGATGATGTACGAGATCCGGGACAGTTTCGTGCTCACCGGGAGCGTGCCTGCGCAGGTCGAGGCGCACGCGTGACCGGTATTCCGGCATGACAAGCGCGAAGGCGTCGGGCGCCCAGAGTCGCACGGGGCCGCTGCCGGCCGCGTTCCATCGGCTGCTCACCGCCGCCGCCATCAGCGGCACCGGCGACGGTCTGCGTTACGCGGCACTGCCCCTGCTCGCGGCCTCGCTGACCGACCGGCCGAGCCTGGTCGCGCTGGTCACCGTCGCCGGCCGGGCGCCGTGGCTGCTGCTGGGCCTGACCTCCGGGGTGGTGGCCGACCGGCTCAACCGCCGCACCCTGATGTGGTCGACGGACTTCTTCCGCGCGGCCCTGACCGGCGGGTTCGCGCTGGTGCTCGCGTTCGGCGGCGGATCGCCGCCGGCGCTGGTGGTCTTCGCGTTCCTGCTGGGCTGTGCCCAGGTCCTGTTCGACACCGCGGCGATGTCGTTCCTGCCCGCGGTGATCCCGGACAAGCGGCAGTTGGGCCCGGCCAACGGACGGCTCGCGGCCGCGCAGGGCATCACCTCGCTCTTCCTCGGGCCACCGATCGGCGGTGTCCTTTTCGGACTGTCCGTGGTCTCGGTCTTCGCCATCGACGCCGCGTCCTTCCTGCTGGCTGCCGCGCTGGTGCTCACCCTGCGTAGCAGCCCGGCGGCCCGTCCTGCGGCGAAGCAGTCCATCACCGCGGATCTGGCCACCGGGCTGCGCTGGCTGTGGCGCAACCGGGAACTGCGCGACCAGACCGCCGTCTACTGCGCCATTTCCCTGATCACCGGCGTGATTCTGGCCGTCTTCGTGCTGTACGTGCGAGGCGAACTTGAGCTGGGTGGCTTCGGCTACGGCGTCCTGACGGCGTTCTTCGCGGTGGGCAACCTGCTGATGGCGTGGCTCGCGCCGATCCTGCGGATCCGGCTGGGACAACCGGCTCTGCTCATCGGGTCCGTCGTGGCGATCACCGGTTCGCTCGTCCTGATCGGCGTCGTCCAGCTCGCCGCTACCACCGCGCTTGCCCTGTTCGTGTTCGGCTGTGCCGGCACCACCTGGCTGGTGATCACCTTGACGCTCCGTCAGGAAATCGTCCCGGACAACCTCCTTGCGCGGGTGACGAGCTGCTATCGCACGGTGGGCAACGTCGCCAATCCGGTCGGCGCGCTGCTCGGCGGGCTGGTGACCCAGCTGTCCAGCACGCCGGTCACGTTTCTGCTGTGCGGCGGGGTGATGGGGGCGGTCTCGCTCGGGTTCCACCGCAGTCTGCGCAGCGACTGAGGAACTCGCGCCGGCCAGTCTGTGAAGGGGCCCTTCACAGAATCCGAGGTGGCGAAGGGAACCTTCACAGCCTTCTCACGGCGCCGCGGCGTGCTCGCTTCCGAGAACCCTCAGGGCCGGTCCGGATCCTTCTTCTCCCTGGACGGCTCCAGGTACACCACGCCCGAGGCCAGATCGATCCCTGAAGCGGGCCGCAAGGGGCGGCCGACGTTGTCCGGGGCATCTTCGGGCTCCCGGGGCGGGGCGCCGCTGCCCTGCTCGTCGGTCCGGAGGTCTTCGGCGGCGTGCTGTTCGATCTCGGTCTGCTTGCCCGGGTCGAAGGTCCTCGAGAAGTCGGTGAGCACGGCCGTGGTGATCGAGCGGCCGGTGCGCTTGCGCAGCCAGGGAATGACGCCGAGGCCGGTGATCCACACCCAGAGGCCTTCGAGCACGGCGATGACGAGGATGAGCAGGACCAGAGCCGGCAGGCTCAGGGCCGCGAGAGTATCCACGGAAATCACGCTACCAGAGTCAGATCTGCGCGGGCAGCGAAGCCGCCCGTTTCGCGCCGAATGCGCTCAGCAACGGGCCGGTCATCGCGGTGGTCACCAAGGCCATCGCGGTCATTTCCGAATAGAGCCTGCCGTCGATCACACCCAGTTGCAGACCCACGCCGAGTACCACCAATTCGGTCATGCCACGGACATTCATCAAGGTGCCGAGCACCAGCGAATCGCGCACGCCGAGGCTCTGCACCCGCGCGCTCACGAACGCGCCCGCGAACTTTCCGGCGATCGCCAGCGCCAGGATCAGCGCGACCTCGCCGAACCCGCTCCGGCCGAGCTGAGCGAAGTTCACCCCGAATCCGGCCACCACGAAATAGACCGGCACGAACAGCGAAGTGGTCACCGGGCCTACCCGGCGCACCAGTTCGTCGCGGAACACCCCGCCCCGATCGCGCGGGACGAGCAGGCCGAAGAGAAACGCGCCGAAAATGAAATGCAGGCCCAGCCATTCGGTGGCCGCCGCCGAGAGGAGCCAGCCGAGCAGCCCCACCGCGACCAGCTCGGCCCGCGCCGCGCCGTCGGCCGGGATCCGGGGGATCCACCGCTTGAGCAGCGGCCGCACCACCCAGACCATCAGCACCCCGTAGGGCACGAGGGCGAGCAGCTGCCACCGGAAGCCGCCGCCCGCCACGGCCACCACCGCGGCGAGCATGCACCACGCCAGGACGTCGATGATCGCGGCGCTGGACAGGGCGATCCCGCCGAGCAGCGTCCTTTCCATTCCGCGGTCGGTCAGGATCCGGGCCAGCACGGGGAACGCCGTCATCGCCATCGCGGTGCCGACGAACAGCACGAAACCGATGTCCGGCCCGCCGGCGGTGCCGCGGCCGAGGAACAGGGCCAACAGCACCCCGAGCCCGAACGGCAGCACCAGCGAACCCACCGCGATTCCCGCGGAGACCCTGGCCACGCCGCGCAGCTTCTGCTGGTCGACCTCCAGACCGACCATGAACATGAACAGCGCGAGCCCGACGTTGGCCAGCACCGAAAGGGACGGACGCACGTCGGCCGGGAACAGGAACGCGGACAGGCGCCCGCCGAACAGCGTCGGCCCGAGCAGAATCCCTGCCACCACCTCGCCGATCACCGGGGGCTGACCGCATTTGCGCGCGAGCGCGCCGCAGATCCGGGCCAGCAGCAGGATGATCGCCAGGTCCGCCAGCAGGACGGCGATCTGGTCGCCGGTCATGCGCGGCTCATTCCGCGGGCACCACCCAGCGCAGGCCGTCCGCCGAAGGCAGCAGCCCGCCGGGGAAGAACACGTCCTCGGCGTCGAGTTCGCCGCCGAGCACGGCGTGGGCCTGCACCTGCGTGCCCTGTTCCATGACGTGCCCCATGATCGCCGACTGGTAGAGCGCAGTGGCGTCGTCTCCGCCGGAACGGTCCACTTCGGACACTGACGACTCCAGCTCGCCCGCGGTGTGCTTGAATCGCGCCCTTGCCGACTCGACATCGACGAACGCGCCGTCCAGCGACGCGACGCCGCCCACCAGCTCGACGAATGCTTCGAGTTCCGAGTCCGCGAAGTTGGTAACCCTCTTTGCCTGCCAGAAATACGACTCGTGGTCACTGTTCATGTCATAGAACGACACCAGGAACTCGTAGAAAAGGCTGTACTCGTGACGGTACCGCGCTTCGAACTCCGCGAAACTCCGCTCCTCGTCCACCTCGCCCGCCAGTACCGAGTTGAGCGACCGCGCGGCGAGCAGCGCGCTGTAGGTCGCGAGGTGCACGCCCGAGGAGAAGACCGGGTCGACGAAGCACGCCGCATCGCCCACCAGAACCATTCCCGGGCGCCAAAAGCGACTGTTACGGTAGGAATAGTCCTTGCGCACACGCACTTCGCCGTACGCGCCTTCGGTGACGCGTTCGGCGTCGGACAGGAGGTCCGCGATGCGTGGGCATCGGACGATGAGCCGGGACAGTGCCTCGGCGGAGTCACCCTGCACCGACTCGGCGAACTCGCGGCTGACCACGGCACCGACGCTGGTGAGCCGATCACTGAGCGGGATGTACCAGAACCAGCCTTCGTCGAAGGCGGCGCAGAAGATGTTCCCCTTGCGTGGTTCGGGCAGCCGCTTGGCACCTTCGAAGTAGCCGAAGAGGGCGATGTTGCGGAAGAAGTCGGAGTAGGCGCGTTCTCCGCCGGCCGCACGGTGAATCCGGCTCTTGTTGCCGGACGCGTCGACGACGAACTTCGCGGCGACTTCGTGCCGAGTTCCGGCGGAATCGGTGTACACGACACCGCTTGCCCGGCCGGCGTCCTCGGTCACCTCTGCCACCGCGCATTGTTCGCGCACGTCCACGCCCACTTTCCGGGCGTGCTTGAGCAGGATGTCGTCGAACTTCATCCGCTCGACCTGGTAGGCGTGGGAGGTCGGGCCGGCCATCCGCGGTGAGATGGCGAACGAGAACGACCACGGCTCGGGGCTGGTGCCCCAGCGGAACGTGCCGCCGAGCTTGCGCACGAACCCGGCCTTCTCGATCTCCGCGGAAACACCGAGCAGCCCGCAGATGCCGTGCACGGTCGCGGGCAGCAGCGACTCGCCGATCTGGTAGCGCGGAAACGCTTCCTTCTCCAGCAGGAGCACCCGGTGGCCCTGCATCGCGACGAAGGACGCGACGGTCGAGCCGCCCGGCCCGCCGCCGGCCACCACTACGTCGAACTCCTCTTCAGCGGACATGGCCTTCCTTTTCCCTTCGGTTCGTGGTGCACGGGGGTTTCAGCGGGCGCGGGGCCGCAGCACCGGACGCGCCCGCTTGCGCGCCCCGGCCAGCCGTCCGGACAGCTTGGCCACGGTCGGCGCGGTGAACAGGTCGGGAATCGCCAGCTCGACCCCCAGCGTGGCGCGGATGCGCGACACCAGCCGGGTCGCCAGCAGGGAGTGGCCGCCGAGGTCGAAGAAGTCGTCGTCGATCCCGACCTCCGGCACGCCGAGCAGCTCGCCGAACAGGTGGCAGAGGACTTCCTCCCGCTCGTCGCGCGGACCCCGTCCGCTGGTGGCGGCGGGGAGATCCGGTGCGGGCAGCGCGCGCCGGTCCACCTTCCCGTTCGGGGTGAGCGGCAATTCCTCCAGCACGACCAGCGCCGACGGGACCATGTGCTCCGGGAACGTTTCCTGGGCGCGTGCCTTGACCGCGGCGACCAGCGAGGCGGCGTCGGCGGCGCGGGAGGGGTCGTTGGCCTGAGGTCCCTCGGCAGTGCGCGCAATGGCCGGCAGCACACCGGTCACGTCCGCGGGCACGAACAGCACATCGCGCAGGCCGTCTGCACCCGGCGGCCGGACCAGTGCCCGATGGCCCGCTTGCGCGGCCACTGCGGCGAAGTCCTCGGCGTCCGGAATAGACTCATCCACATTGGACAGACAGGATCGGGCGGCTGCCAAGCTTCCGCCGTCCGCCAGGATCCGCGCCGCCGCGACCTCATGCGCCACCCGCGGGTCCGGCACATCCCGCAGCAACACCGCGGCAGGCTGCGCCGAGAACAACCCGTCGAGTCTGCCAGTCCACTCGACCTCGCGGACAGGTCCGATTTCCGCCCGCTCGCACGGTTCCCGGTGCAGGACGACGTCGTAGCGATGTGCGGTCAGCTCGTTCCGGAAGTGGGCTTCCTTGACGCGAATGTCGGCGACGGCAGGCAAAGTCGTGAAGAACGCCGGATCGAGCAGCAACTCCTTCTCCAGCGCCACCGTCTGCTCGACGGCCTTACGCAGCGCTCCGGCGTCCGCCGGTCCGTCCGGCCTGCCCAGCTCCACGGCCGTGCGCAATGCTGCCAGCAACGGCAAGTTGCGGACGTCGCCGACGAATACCCGGCCCCCCGGAGCGAGCAGCCCGAGAACCTGTTCCAGCACCTCACGCAGGTAGGCGGCGTTCGGGAAGTACTGGACCACGGAATTCAGCACCACCGTGTCGAAGAAGCCCACCGGCAGCCCGTCGAGCACGTGCGCGGGCTGGACTCTCAGTTCCACCCGGCCTTTCAGCTGCGGATCCTCATCCACATGCGCACGGACGCTGTCGACGACCCGGGCCGAAATGTCGGTGCCCCAATAGGTCTCGCATTCCGGCGCGACCTTCGCGAGGATCAGGCCGGTGCCGACACCGATTTCGAGCACCCGCCGCGGCTTCGGCTCCAGGATCCGCTCGACGGTCGCCGCCTGCCACGCACGCATCTGCTCGACCGGGATCGGGTGGCCGCTGTAACTGCTGTTCCAGCCCGAGAAGTCCGCACCGAATCCACCCGCACCCGCGTCGGCATAGAGCGAGTCGTAGGTGACCTGCCAGTCGGCGACCCGTTCTTCTTCCCACCGCCGGTCGACCCGCGCGGTCCGCTCGGGCACGAGGTAGCCGACCAGCCGCTTGTCCCCGGGCCGGTCTTCGCGGGCCACGACCACAGCCTGGCCGACGCCGGGCTGGGCGGCCAGTACCGCCTCGATCTCGCCCAGCTCGATGCGGAAACCACGCAGCTTCACCTGGTCGTCGGCGCGACCGGCGAATTCGAGCTGGCCGTCCGTCCGCCAGCGGGCGACGTCTCCGGCACGGTACATCCGCTCGCCCGGTTTCCCGAAGGGACACGCCACGAACCGCTCGGCCGTCAGCCCCGGGCGCCGGAGGTAGCCGCGGGCGAGGGCGTCGCCGGCGAGATAGACCTCACCGGCGACGCCCGGGGGAACCGGCCGTAGTCGTTCGTCCAGGATGTACACGCGGGTGTTGTCCAGCGGCCGCCCGATCGGCGGCGGCCCGCCCGGCACCAGCCGGTCGCTGATCGTCACGCAGACCGTGGCCTCGGTGGGGCCGTAGGCGTTGACCATCCGCCGCCCGGACGACCAGCGCTCGACGAGATCGGCCGGGCAGGCGTCACCGGCGACGATCAGCATCATCCCGCGTGGCAGGCCGTCTTCGGGCAGCGTGGACAGCACCGGCGGTGGCAGCGTCACATGAGTCACGCCCTGCTCGGTCATCAGCGCGCTCAGCGGCGGTCCGAGCAGCTTGTCGGCGGGCGCGAGGATCAGCGCGGCCCCGGCGAGCAGCGCCATGCACATGTCCGAGAACGCACCGTCGAAGCTCGGGGACGCGAACTGCAGCACCCGGCTGTCCGGCAGGACCTCCAGCCGCTCGATCTCGGCGCCCATCCGGCTCGCGATCCCGGCGTGGGCCACCACGACGCCCTTCGGGACCCCGGTGGAGCCGGAGGTGTAGATGACGTAGGCCGCGTGATCCGGCCGCAGCGGAGCCGTCCGTTCGGCGTCCTCGACGTCCTTTTCTGACAGTCCTAAAAGGATCTCCCCCGTACCAGGAGCGTCCAGGTCCAGCCGATCGAGCCCGGCAGGCAGCGGCACGGCGACCGTCTCCGCGGTGAGTACACAGGCCGGGGCGGCATCAGCGAGCATGAACGCGAGCCGCTCGGCCGGGTAGCCGGGATCCAGCGGCACGTAGGCCGCGCCTGCCTTCGAAACCGCCAGCATGGCCGTGATCAGCTCGACCGACCGTGGCAACGCGAGCGCGACCAGCCGATCCGGGCCGACGCCGCGGCCGATCAGCAACCGGGCCAGCCGGTTGGCGTCGCGGTTCAACTCCCGGTAAGTCAGCGACGTGTTCTCGTAGCAGAGGGCCACGGCATCGGGCGTCTCAGCCACCCGCGCTTCGAACAGCGCGGGCAAGGTCGACACGGCGACATCGCGTTCAGTGTCGTTCCAGGTGTCGAGCACGAGCCGTCGCTCGGCCTCGTCCAGCACGTCGACCCCGGAAAGCCGCGTCCCGGAGTCGGCCACCATGACCTCGAAAACCCGGACCAGCGCGGCCAGAATCCGCTTCACGGTCGGCTGGTCGAAAAGCTCGACCGAGTATTCGACGACGCCGTTCAGCCCGTTCGGGCCGCCTTCGCCGTCGAAGCGCTCGAAGACGCTGAAGGCGAGGTCGAACTTCGCCGTCTCGGTGTAGACCTGCTCGGCCGCGACGGTCAGCCCTGGTAGCCGGAACTCGACGTCGGCCAGGTTCTGGAAGGCGAGCATCACCTGGAACAGCGGGTGCCGCGAGGCCGACCGGCTCGGGTTGAGCAGCTCCACCAGCCGTTCGAACGGCAAGTCCTGGTGGGCGTAGGCGTTGAGGTCGGTCTCGCGCACCCGGGCGATCAGCTCGCGCAGCGACGGGTCGCCGCCGAGGTCGGTGCGCAGCACGAGGGTGTTGACGAAGAATCCGACCAGCTCGTCGAGACTCTCGTCAGTGCGGCCCGCGATCGCCGAACCGATCGGGATGTCGGTGCCCGCGCCCAGCCGGTTCAGCACCGCCGACAGACCGGCCTGCACGACCATGAACAAGCTCGCGTCGCTCTGTCTCGCCAGCTCGGTGAGTCGCGCGTGCAGGCCCGCGCCGATTTCGAACGGCACGGTGGAGCCCCGGTATCCGGACACCGCCGGACGTTGCCGGTCGACCGGCAACGGAAGCTCGTCCGGGATCCCGGCCAGCGCCGTGGACCAGTACTCGATCTGGCGCGTGATCAGGCTTTCCGGATCGTCCTCGGTGCCGAACAGTTCGTGCTGCCAGAGGGTGTAGTCAACGTACTGCACCGGCAACGCGGCGGCGCCGGGTTCGAGCCCCGCGCACCGGGCCTCGTACGCAGTGGCCAAATCGTCCGCGAGCGGCGCCATGGACCAGCCGTCACCGGCGATGTGGTGGACCACCAGCGCAAGCACGTGCTCGTCCGGGGACAACGCGAAGAGCCGGGCGCGTAGCGGCGGATCGACCGCCAAATCAAACCCCTCGGCACAAAACGCGGCCGTCGCCACGGCGAGTTCGTCCGGAGCGACCTCGACGCAGGCGACCTCGGGCCGCGCGTCGAGTACGCGCTGGCAGGGAACGCCGTCGAACTCGGGGAAGACCGTACGCAACGCCTCGTGCCGGTCGGTCAGGTCGCCGAGCGCCGCCACCAGCGCGGCCCGGTCCAGCTCGCCGGTGAGCCGCAGGACCGCGGGCATGTTGTAGGTCGCGCTGCGCCCCTCCATCTGCGCGAGGAACCACAGCCGGCGCTGGGCGAACGACAGCGGCACCCGCTCGGGACGCGACGCCCGCGTGACCGCCGGCCGCACCGATCCGCCGACCTCGTCCACACGTTGCGCGAGCTCGGCGACGGTGGGCGCCCCGAAAACGTCGCGGACGGTCAGCTCGACGCCGAAAACCGGGCGGATCCGGGCGACGAGCCTGGTGGCGAGCAGCGAATGCCCGCCGAGTTCGAAGAAGCTGTCGTCGATCCGGACCTTGGCCGCGCCGGTGACGTCCGCGAAGAGCCCGCACAGGATCTCCTCGCGTGGACTGCGCGGGCCGCGGCCCGTCCCGGCACCGGCGAACCGGGCCGCGGGCAACGCCCGGCGGTCGAGCTTTCCGTTGGGGGTCAGGGGAAGCCGGTCCAGCTCGACGATCGCGGCCGGCACCAGGTGCCGGGGCAGCGACGCGGCAGCCGAACGCCGGAGACGAGCCGTGTCGAGCCCGCGCCCCTCGTGCGGCACGACGTAGGCCACGAGCCGCTCATCGCCGGGCACGTCTTCGCGGGCGACCACGGCGACCTCGCGGACGTCGCCGTCGCGGCCGAGGGCGGCCTCGACCTCGCCCGGTTCGATGCGGAACCCGCGGATCTTGATCTGGTCGTCGGCTCGGCCGAGGAAGTCGAGCTGCCCGTCCGCACGCCAGCGGGCGAGGTCGCCGGTCCGGTAGAGCCGCTCCCCCGGTGCCAGGCCCAGCCCGTCCGGCGCGGCGACGAACCGTTCGGCGGTCGCGCCGGGGCGGCCCCGGTAGCCCCGGGCCAGGGTCGGCCCGGCCAGGTGCAGCTCGCCGGTGATGCCCGGCGGAACCGGTTGCAGCGCACTGTCCAATACGAACACCCGGGTGTTGTCGATCGGCCTGCCGATCGGCGGGATTCCCTTTCCAGACAAGGGATCCGACATGGTCGCGCAGACCGTGGCCTCGGTGGGGCCGTAAGCGTTGAGCATCCGGCGTCCCGGCGCCCAGGCGGCGGCGACCTCGGCCGGGCAGGCCTCGCCCGCGACGTTGAGGGTCAGATCCGCGGGCAGGTCGCCGGGCCGCATCGCGGCGAGCACGGCAGGCGGGAACGTGACGTGGGTAAGCGCGTGTTTGGCGGCCAGCTCGGTCAGGGTGATGCCAGGCACGAGGTCGTCGGCGTGCGCGAGCACCAGCGTGGCCCCGGACAACAGCGCCATCGACAACTCGGAGAACGCCGCGTCGAAGCTCGGCGACGCGAACTGCAGCACCCTGCTGTGCTCGTCGACGCCGAGGCGGGCGATCTGCGCGAAAGCGAGCGACGCCACCCCGGCGTGAGTGACGACGACCCCCTTCGGCGTGCCCGAGGAGCCGGAAGTGTGGATGACGTAGGCCGGGTGGTCCGACGCCAGCGTGGCACGCCTGTTCTCGACGATCGCATCTGCGCCGGTCTCGTGACGGCCGTCGAGCACGATCCGCGGCACGTCCGCGGGCAGGTCCACCACCGATGTCTCGCCGACGACCACACAGGACGGTGCGCTGTCGGCGATCAGGAACGCGAGCCGCTCGGCGGGATACGCCGGATCCAGCGGCACGGAGGCGCCACCGGCCTTGAACACCGCGACCATGGCGGTGATCAGCTCGATCGACCGTGGCAATGCCAGCGCCACCAGGCGTTCGGGTCCCACTCCGGCCTCGATCAGCGCGTGGGCGAGGCGGTTCGCCCGAGCGTTCAGCTGGGCGTAGCTCACCGCGACGTCCTCGAAGACGACCGCTGTCGCGTCGGGGGTCTTGGCGACCTGGGCTTCGAACAGCTCCGGCCACGTCGCCACGGGATGCGGCCGGGTGGTGGCGTTCCACTCGTGCACCACCCGCTGCCGCTCGGCCGGGTCGAGCAGGTCGATCCGGCCGAGTGGCTGCGCCGGGTCGTCCGCCATCGCTTCGAGCACCCGCAGGAATCCGCGCTGGTGCGTGGCGAGATCCTCGGGCCGGTAACGCTGGGCCGTGGCGTCGAAGTCGATGCGCAGACCTTGCCCGTCTCCGCGGTCGTACACCGTGATCGAAAGGTCTTCGGCCGGTCCGCCGACGAGGTTGTGCGACGTCGCCGGGTGACCGCCGAAACCACGGTCGTACCCGAAGGGCAGTACGTTGACCGCGGGACCGGTCAGCGGCTCGTCCAGCAGCGCCAGCCGTTGGTCCCGCCGCATGTCTTCGTAGCGATAACGCTGATGGCGCAACGCTTCCCGCGTCCGGCCGAGCACGTGCCGGGCCAGCTCGGCGCAGGTCTGTCCACTTGAGACGGTGAGCCGAAGCGGCAGGAGGTTCGAGACCATGCCGGGCGTGTCCGCCGTGCTCGCGCCCGATCGTGCCGCGACCGGCAGGCCGAGTACGAGGTCGTGGGCGCCGGTCACGCGGTGCAGGTAGGCCGCGACGGCCGCAAGGACCACTGTGGGCAGGGCGCGTCCGGTGGCCTCGGTGAGGCGCCGCTGTTCGTCCCCGGGCAGTCCGGTCGAGCAGCGGAGCCTGCCTTCGGCTGGGCCGGTCGGGGCAGCGGCGAGCGTTGCCGGTTCCGGGCGGTCGGCGAGCCGGTCGTGCCAGAACTCCCGGTCGCGGGTGAACTGCTCGGACTCGCGGTAGGCCGCGTCGTCTTCAAGCAGGGCGCGCAGCGGGCGGGGCTCGGCCACCGGGATGGGTTCACCGGCGGCGAGCGCCGTGTACACCTCGGCGACGCGGCGTACGACCAGCGCGCCACTGTGGCCGTCGAGGATGGCGTGGTGGAACTGGAAGTACCAGAAGTAGCGGTCTTCTGCGAGCTTGAACAGCAGCACCGTATGGAGGGACCCGGCGATGAGGTCGGCAGGCCGGTCGAGGTCGGCGTGCATGCGTTCGAGCGCAACACCCTGCGGGTCCTCGCTGCCGGAGACGTCGACCAGCTCGACGCCATGGTCCGCCGCGGGGCCGACGAGCTGCCGCGGACCGTCCGGTTCTTCGGCGAACCGGACGCGCAGTGCCTCCGTTTCGTCGACGACCCGGGTCCAGGCCGCGCCGAACATCGCGGAGTCCACCGGACCCCGGATGTCGAAGTACTCCGCGATCCGGTACCGCCGGCCACTCGGGTCGAGCTGGTGACCGAACCAGATTCCCCGCTGTGCCGCGGAAAGCGACAACCACACGCCTTCGACGTTCATTCTCGTTTCCCGGAAGTAGGTGCCAAGGGCTGTGAAGGGTCCCTTCACGGACGCTGAGGCTGTGAAGGGACCCTTCACAGACTTTCGCGCAGGCTCTTCGGGCGCAGGTCGGTCCAATGCTCCTCGATGTGGGCGAGGCAGGTTTCGCGATCGGCGCCGGACAGCTCGGCGGTCCAGCCCGCCGGAATGCCCGCGAACTCCGGCCACAGCGAATACTGGCCTTCCTCGTTGACGAGCACGGAATACGAGGCCGCCGTGTCTTCGAAAGGATTGGTCACAGATCTCCCCTAACCGGATGGGTCCGTTGACCGCAGACTCTCCCGCCGCCCCGCGTCCGGCAAGACCGCGGACGGCACGGGACGGAACGAGACACCATCGGCGAAACCGTTGACCGGACGCATATCCGGCGCGGTTGACGACCAACACACCGGCTTGTAACGTCGAAAACGATCGACACAGGATTGATCGGCACACAGTGATCGACACAAGAATGATCAACCCGGGCGTCTCTTCGCCCGGCGATCTTTCCTTTTCACCATGTCACCAGAATCGGGGTTGGTACAACCATGTCCAAGAACAGTCTCGCGTTCGCCGTCAAGGCCGGGCTCGCCGGCGCCGCTGCCGTCGCGGCGGTGCTGGCCGTTTCGGTCCCGGCGTCGGCGGGCGAAGCCGGGGTGGGGGCCACGGTCACGCCGTCGACCGGCCTTGCCGACGGGGCAACGGTTTCCGTCGCCGTGTCGGGTTTCGGTGCCGGCCAGAATGTCTTCGTCACCGAATGCGCCGGTGCCGCTGCGACGCTGGTGTGCAACGTCGACGGGATCTCGCAGCTCACCACCGACGCCGCGGGCGCCGGGTCCACCACGACCAAGGTCGCGAAGTCGTTCCAGGGCAAGGACCAGAGCGGTAAGCCCGTCACGGTCGACTGCACCACGGTAGCGGGCGGCTGCCTGATCGGCGCGTCCAACGAGGCACAGGAGCGCGCCACGGCGGCGATCTCGTTCGCCTGAACCGGCTATCGCCGCCCGAGGTGTCCGGACACTTCGGGCGGCCGGTGCGGTTTCGGCGACGAACCCAGCGTGACACGCGGTGGCCGGAGTCGGCTGTCTCGTTCCGTCCCGTGCTGTCCCCCGCTTGCGGGACGACCCGCCGCGCTTCGACGCTTAAGCAGGTCGACGGCGAGAAAGGACGGTCGTTTCGTGACTGGACAACCGAAGACGGACCCCGCGCGCCGGGTGGTGATCACCGGGGCCGGCGCGATTTCCAGCATCGGCGTCGGCACCGCCGAGTTTCTCGCCGGGTTGCGGGCGGGACGCAGTGGCGCCGGTCCGATCACCGCGTTCGACACCACCGGTTTCGACCACGCGAACGGGTGCGAAGTGACCGGTTTCGAGCCGGAACGGTGGATCGAGCGGCTCGATCCGGTCGAACTGGGTCCGGCGGCGCGGTTCGCCGTCGCCGCGGCCCGGATGGCCGCGGCCGACGCCCGGCTGACCCCGCGAGAGCTGACCGCGGGCCACGTCCTGGTCTCGGTCGGCACCACCGACGGCGAGACCCGCGACCTCGACCGGCTCGTCGCCGGCGAAACCGATCCCGCCGTCGAGCGCCGCGCCTCGCCCGCCCGGATGGCGACGTCGGTTGCGCGCGAATTCGCACTGACCGACGTCGAAGCAATGACCGTGCCGACTGCCTGCGCGGCGGGGAACTACGCGATCGGCTACGGTTTCGACGCGATCCGGGCCGGTGAAGCGGATCTGGCCTTCTGCGGTGGCGCGGATGCCTCGTGCCTCAAGACTTTCGCCGGTTTCTACCGGCTCGGCACCATTGCCCCGGACTACTGCCGACCGTTCGACGTCGGCCGGAAAGGGATTCTCACCAGCGAAGGCGCCGGAATGCTCGTGCTGGAAAGCCTCGCCTCCGCGCTGTCCCGCGGGGCTCGGATCCACGCCGAGGTCCTCGGGTACGGGCTCAACTGCGACGCCCACCACCAGGTCGCGCCGCTGCGGGAAAGCGTCGCCGACTGCATGCGGCTGGCCTTGGCCGACGCGGGCGTCCAACCACGCGAGGTCGACCTCGTCTCGGCACACGGCACGGGCACGCAGGCCAATGACCGCACGGAAGCCGGTGCGATCCACGAGGTGTTCGGCGACCGTCCACCTCGGACGGTGTCGATGAAGTCGATGCTCGGACACTCCATGGGCGCGGCCAGCGCGCTGGCCGCGATCGGCTGCACATTGGCGCTGGAACACGGCTTCATCCCGCCGACCGTCAACCACGTCGAGACCGACCCGGAATGCGGCCTCGACTGCGTACCGAACCAGGCGGTGGCCGCGGACCTGCGGATCGTACAGAACAACGGACTCGCCTTCGGCGGCAACAACTCCGTTGTCGTATTCGGCCGGTACGAGGGAGTCGCCGCGTGAACCCCGTCATCACCGCCTGGTCCGCGTTCTCCCCGTTCGGCGCAGGTGCGGACGCTTTCCGCGCCGGGATACGCGCCGGGGTCCCGGTGCCGGGGCTGGTCCCCGGCTTCGACGCCAGGGCGGTGCTCGGCAGTAAGGGCACCCGCTCGATGGACCGCGTGACCGCCCTGTCGGTCGCCGTGACCGGCCAACTCACCAGCGGGCTGTCCACCGCGGGTCTGGTCCTGGGCACCACCGGCAGCACGCAGTCCACAATGGACTTCACTCGGAGTTCCCTCGAAGGAGAAAGGCCGTTCTACGTCGACGCGGCCCGGTTCCCCAGCACGGTGATGAACTGCGCGGCGGGCCAGTGTGCGATCTGGCATCAGCTCAAGGGTCCAAACGCGACGGTGGCCGGTGGCCGTGTCTCCGGCCTGCTCGCGCTGAACTACTCGCGGCGGCTGCAAGCCAGCGGCCGCGCAGGCACGCTTCTCTGTGGCGCCGCCGAGGAATACTCCGCCGCCCGCGCCCAGCTGAGCCCGGACGGCACCGTGCTCGGCGAGGGAGCGGCAATGCTGCGGCTGGACCCTCCCGGCACCCAAGACGGCTTGGCCGACGTCGTAGCGCTGGAGTTCGGAGTGCACGAAGCAGCCGACGCCGGTCCGATCCTGTTGTCGTGCCTGCGCCGTGCGCTGGACAAGGCTGACGCGAAACCCGGAGACATCGGCGTACTTGCCACGGACGGCGCCGCGGACGAAGCCCTCGCCGAGCTGTTCAGTGACCATCATCCTGAGAGAGTCCCCTGCGCGACACTGATCGGGGACACCGCAGCCGCGGCCGCCACGTTCCAGATTCTCGCCGTGCTCACCGCCGCCGAAGACGATTCCGCCCTCGCCGGGCGGCTGGCCCTGGTGACGGCGGTCGACCACGACGGATCGCTCGGCTGTGCGTTGCTGCGGCTCCGCCGCCCGGCGCCGATCCAGGTGAGCGCACCGTGACCGCCGGCGAAGAGCCGTGGGACGCGATCGTCGTGGGCGGCGGGCTCGGCGGATTGACCGCCGCGGCTTATCTCGCCGTCACGGGACGGCGGGTGCTCGTGCTCGAACAGCACGACTGGGCCGGCGGCAACAGCCACGTCTTCCGGCGCCGTCGCGCCTACGAATTCGACGTCGGCGTGCACTACCTCGGCGACTGCGGACCGGACGGGATCATCCCGGCGATCCTGGCCGGGCTCGGCGCCCGCGACCGCGTACGGTTCCGGGAGCTGGACCGGGACTGCTTCGACCAGATCATGCTGCCGGGCCTGACCTTGGACGTCCCGGCGGACTGGGACGACTACCTGGCGCGGCTGGAACGAGCACTGCCCGGCGACGCCGAGGGTCTGCGCACCTTTGCCGGCGTCTGCCGCGCGATCGGCGAGGAGCAACGCTGGGCTATGCTCGCCGGCGCGTCACTCGCGGAAGTCGCCGCCGGAACCCCGACCGTGCAGGCATGGGGCCGAAAGCGACTGTCCGATTTGTTCGACCACTGTGGACTGTCCACTCGCGCCCGTACCGTGCTGGCCGCCCAGTCGCCGAACTACGGCATGGCGCCGGACGTCGCCACGGTGACCATCCACGCCGTGGTGACCGACCATTACCTGCGCGGCGCCTACTTCCCGGCAGGAGGCGGGCAACAGCTGGCCGCGACGCTGGTGGAGGTGCTCGAAGCCCACGGCGGAGAGCTGCGCACCAAAGCACGTGTCACGAAGATCGACGTCGTGGACCGGACCGTCACCGGCGTGCGCCTGGCCGATGGAGAGGTCATCACCGCGCCGCTGGTGATCTCCAACGCCGACTACCGGCGCACGGTCCTGGAACTCGCCGGTGCCGAACACTTCGGCCCGCGGATCGCCAAGTCCACCCGGGAAGCGACGATGGGCCTCCCGTTCGCGACGGTCTACATAGCACTCGACCGCGAACTGGCGCGGCGGCGGGAAGCGAACATCTGGTGGTACGACGACGAGGACATCGACATTCTCTACCGCGGCCTGCACGACGGTGCGCAGCCGTCGGACATCCGGTTCCTGTTCATCTCGTTCGCCTCGCTCAAGGATCCCGGCTCGCCGAATCTCTGCCCACCCGGACACGCGAACTTCCAGCTGATGACGATGTGCCCGCCTGGTCACCGGCACTGGGGGGTGCCGCAGGGACCCGCCGACGGCGTCCGGTACCGGCGCGAACCCGCTTATCTGGCGGAAAAACAGCGCTTTACCGACGCGGTCGTCCGGGCCGGCGAGCGCGTGCTGGGCCCGTTCCGGGACCACATCACGCATCTGGAACTCGCCACCCCGCTCACCCAGGAGCGCTACACGCTCTCGACCGGCGGGACCCCGTTCGGCCTCGCGAACTGGGGCACCACCGGTGCCCGGCCCGACACCGCCACCGCGGTCCGGGGGCTACACGTCGTCGGCCAGAGCACCCGTTACGGCAGCGGCGTCACCGGGGTGATGGCCGGCGGAGTGGCTTGCGTGGCGCAGATTCTCGGCAAACCACTGCTGGCCGACGTCCATCAGGGCACGGTGCTCGGCGACCCCGCCAAACTACCCGCCCGGGCACCAGGATGGGATCCGCTCGCGATCTCCCGCGGCGCCGCCCGGCGCGATGCCCGCGGACTACCCAAGCCAAGGCTGTGAAGGGACCCTTCACGGACTCAGCGTCCGTGAAGGGTCCCTTCACAGCCTTGGTACCGGGCAGCGCGGGGGCGACTAGCGTTTGACGGCGAAGGTGAGGCCGTCGGCGAAGGGGAGCATCGAGAGGTGGATGCGCTCGTCCTTGGCCAGCTTCGCGTTGAAGGCACGCAACGCCCTGGTCTCGTCGTCCTGGACCGATTCGTCGATCACCCGGCCCGACCAGAGCACGTTGTCGGCGACGAGCAGCCCGCCCGGCCGCAGCAGGGTGAGGCCGTGCTCGTAGTAGGTCTCGTAACCCTCCTTGTCCGCATCCAGGAAGATGAAGTCGAACGAACCGGCGGCGCCCTCCTCCTCGGCGAGCGCGGCGACACTCTGCCGGGCGTCACCGATCCGGAAGTCCACCTTGTGCTCGACGCCGGCCCGCGCGCAGTAGCGGCGCGCGACACCGGCCCACTCCTCGCTGATGTCGCACGCCGTGACGCGGCCGTCCTCGGGCAGGGTCAGCGCCGTGCTCAGCAGGCTGTAGCCGGTGAAGACTCCGACCTCCAGCGTCCGTTTCGCGCCGATCGCGCGCAGCAGCACCGAAAGGAACTGGCCCTGCTCCGGCGGAATCTGCATGTTCCGCTGATCGAGACGCGAGGTCTCCTCGCGTAGCTCGCGCAACACCGGCGGCTCCGACAACGAGACATCCGCGATGTAGTCCTGCAACTGTTCGGTCAGGGTGACCTGGATTCTCATGCGTTCTCCGTAAGGTTTCGCCGGTTCGAGGGGCGGTCAGGATCCGGTGAGGAAACGGTCCAGTTCGGCGGCCAGGCGCGGCACCGATTCGACGGCGAACAGTACCGGCATACAGTGCATGTCGTCGAAGTCCTGCGCGAGGATCGCGGCGACGTCGAACGGCCGCAGATCCACCTGTGCCAGGGATTCCATCTCCGCGACCGAGGACAGCAGCGCCGCGCCGTAGACCCGTGGCCCGCCCTGTTCCAGCAGCACACCGGTCTCCATGGTGAACCAGAAGACCTGCGTGATCTCCTGCAACCGGCGGGGCGTGATATCCCGCCGGGCCGCGCGGCCGAAGGCGCGGTAGAGGTCGGCGAACACCGGATCGCCGAGCATGACCGCGTGGCCGACCAGCTCGTGGAGCACGTCGGGTTCCGGTGAGTGATAAGGCGAATCGGGTGACCGCAGGTACTGCGTCGCGCAGAACCCGCTTTCGCCGAAGGCGCGGAGGAACCGCTCGATCGGCACGGTGCCCTCGGCGGGCCGGAGGTGGAAGCCGGTCCGCGCGGTCAGCACCGCGGAGATCTCCGCGAGCTGCGGCACCCGGTCCGGCGGCAGGACGACGTTGCGGGCGGCCCGGCGGTAGGACGCGCAGGCCACCTCCTCGTGCAGGGAACGCAGCTTCGCGGTCACCGTCTCCCAGAGCGCGTCCTCCTCCGGCGTGTAGGAGATCTCCGGCAACGGTTCACCCGGCCGCCATGCTCTCGCCAGTTCCTGCCGGGCCGCTTTCCGCAGTTCGTAATCGTCACTCATCTGTATTCTCTTTCCCTGTTCGGCTGTGCCGAATAGGTGCCGCGCGAAACGCGGGCACTCCCCAGTACCACTGTGTTCGCAGGCTAACCGAGGATCCTGGAGCAGCGCAGGTGGCAGGGCTGTCTCGTTCCGTCCCGTGCCGTCCGCGACCTTGCGGGACACCAGCCGCGCCAGTGGAATCGGGGTTGTCGAAAAGAGTTCCGCGCCGCACGGGAGAACGGGGTCCGACATGGTCGAAACCGTGGAGAAGAATTTCGCGAAGATCAAGGAGATCGTCTGCGAAATTCTCGAACTCGAAGAGGACGAGGTCACCGACGAAGGCCTTTTCAACGAGGAATACGGCGCCGACTCGCTGCGTGCCATCGAGATCCTGGGCGCGCTGGAACGGGAGTTCGGGGTCGTCATCGACCAGGCCGAACTCGCCCGGATGTCGCACCTGCGAGGCGTGTACGACGTCGTGTCCGAGACCGCCGGCTGGGCGAAGTAGCGAAGACGCGAGGACGGGGAGTCATGGTGTCGTCTGTGACCGGCGGCAGGCGGGTGGTCGTCACCGGCCTCGGAGTGCTGTCGAGTATCGGAACCGGCGTCCGGGAGTTCGCCGAGGGCCTGCGGGCCGGGCGCAGCGGCGCCGGGCCCATCACGGCGTTCGACACCACCGGCTTCGACCATTCCACCGGCTGCGGCCTCGGCGAGTTCGACGCCGCGGCCTGGATCCGCGCACTGCCGCTGGACGGCCTCGGCCCGGCGAGCAGGTTCGCCGTGTCGGCCGCGCGGATGGCCGTGGACGACGCCGGCCTCGGCCCGGCCGCGCTCGCCGGGCGCGCCGGGCTGGTGTCGGTCGGCACCACCGATGGCGAATCGCACGATCTCGACGGGCTGGTGGCGACGGAGCTGGCACAGGGCTCCTCCGCGATGGATCCCGCGGTGGCGTCCCGGCTACGAGCCGGACGGCTGTCCGCGGCCGTCGCACTGGAACTCGGACTGTCCGATGTGGAGGCGGTGACGATCCCGACGGCGTGCGCCGCCGGGAACTACGCGATCGGCTACGGCTGCGACGCGATCCGCTCCGGCGACGTCGACTTCGCCCTCTGCGGCGGAGCAGATGCCATGTGCCGCAAGACATTCGCCGGATTCTACCGGCTGGGCACGATCGCCCCCGACCGATGCCGCCCCTTCGACGTCGACCGCTTGGGCATCCTCACGGGCGAAGGCGCCGGCATGCTGGTGCTGGAAAGCCTGGACTCGGCACTGGCCCGCGGCGCCCGGATCCACGCCGAAGTCCTCGGCTACGGGCTCAACTGCGATGCCTACCACCAGGTCGCGCCGGACCAGGCCAGCGTCGCCCGCGTGATGGCGCTGGCGCTCGAAGACGCCGGGGTCAAACCCTGCGAGGTCGACCTCATCTCCGCGCACGGCACCGGCACCAGGGCCAACGACGTGACCGAGGCGGAGGCGATCCGCGAGATCTACGGCGAGCGGCCGCCGCCCACGGTGTCGGTCAAGTCGATGCTCGGGCACACCATGGGCGCGGCGAGCGCCCTGGCCGCGATCGCCTGCGCCGTGGCGATCACGCACCGGTTCATCCCGCCGACCATCAACCACGACCGCACCGACCCGGAGTGCCGGATCGACTGCGTGCCCAATCACGCCGTCGAAGCAGACCTGCGGATCGTGCAGAACAACGGGCTCGGTTTCGGCGGCAACAACGCCGTCACCGTCCTCGGCCGTTACGAGGTGGCCGCGTGAACGCCGCTGGTGGCCGGCCGATCATCGGCACCGGCGCGGTGGCCGCGATCGGCGGCTCACCGGCCGAGATCTTCGAAAGCCTGTGCGCGGGGAAGTCCGGATTGGCGCCGATGCGCGGATTCGACCGCTCCTTCTACACCGGCGACAGGCTGTTCGAAATCGACAACCGGGACGGGGGCGACGTGCCCGGCCGGGCCACTGCATTCCTGCTGGACGCGATCACGCAGGCGCTCGCCGAAGCCGGGATGGACGAGCAGCTGGGCGACATCCCCGTGCTGGTCGGCACCGGTCTGCGTGAGCTGCGCTCGGTCGAACTCTGGGCCCGCGACGGCGTCCCGATGTCCCCCGGACGCCTGCACTTCGGCACCGCGTTGCGGGAACGCTTCGGCGCGACGAACACCCACACGTTCTCCAACGCCTGCTCGGCCTCGATCTACGCCCTCGCACTGGGCACCGACCTGCTGGCCTCCGGCGCCGCGGAGACGGTGGTCGTGGCCGGGGTCGACGCGATCACCGAGAGCATGGTCGGGATGGCCGACCGGCTGCAATCGGTGGCGCCGGACACCGTGCGGCCGTTCGACCGCAATCGGAGGGGCACCGTCCTCGGGGAAGGGGCGTCCGCGATCGTGCTGCGCCGGAACGAGAATCCGGGCGAACGCTGTCTCGGCCGGGTGCGCGGAGTCGCGGTCAACTGCGACGCCCACCACGCCACGGCACCGGCTCCGGCGAATATCGCCACCGCCATCCGCGAAGCCCACGAGCGAGCGGGCACCGCACCCGAGGACATCGACCTGGTGATGCTGCACGGCACCGGAACCCACGCCAACGACGCCGCCGAGGCCGAGGCGATGCGCACGGTGTTCGGCGCAGCCCCGGAAAAGACGCTGATGACCGCGATGAAGTCGATGACCGGCCACACCTCCGGTGCTTCCGGGGTGCACAGCCTGATCGTCGCGCTGCGGGCGATGACGCAGAGCGTCGTCCCGCCGACCATCGGACTGGACGACCCGATCGACGACGCCGCCGGCTTCCGTGTCGTGCGGAACTCACCCGAAGCGGCGAACCTCGCGCTGGCGCAGGTCAACGCCTTCGGGTTCGGCGGGATCAACGCCGTCGCGATCGTGGCGGCGCAGCGATGAGCGCCGTCGTCACCGCCGTCGGCCTGGCCGTGCCCGGTGCGCACCGGCCCGCCGACCTGGTTACGGGGACCGCCGCCGGAGCAGAGCCGGTGGACCCGGCCGCGCGGATCGGCAAGAAAGGCCTGCGGTACCAAGATCGTGCGACGCAGCTCGCACTCTGCGCAGCGCGCGACGCACTCAACGCCGCCGGGCTGATGCTCGGCGACGCCCGGCTGCAAGGACCGGGCGCGCCGTCGGTCAACGCACAACTGACGGTGCCCGCCGACTCGATCGCCGTGGTCGTCAGTTCGAATTTCGGCAACTTCGACTCGGTGTGCGAGGTCGTCACGGGAATCGCGGAGGACCGCGGCACCCGGCTCGTCAGCCCGGTCCTCACCCCGCGGCTGTCGAGCAACGTCACTGCGTCCGAAGTGGCCATCAGGTTCGGCCTGCGCGGCCCGAATGTGATGCTGTGCAACGGTGAACCGTCCGGCCTTGACGCGGTGCACTGGGCGGTCACCCTGCTTGCCGCCGCCCGCGCCCGGCACGTGCTGGTGGTCGGCGTCGAACCGGACACCGCCGTCGTGCAGCGGCTCACCGGCCAAGCGTCCCCGTTCGACGGCGCGGCTGCGCTCGTGCTCGAAACGACAGCCACCGCCAGCGCACGGGAGGCCACCGTGGTCGCCAATGTCGGCCAGTACGCCCGCGCCGGATCGCTCGGAGCCTGCCTCTCCGAGCTGACCGGCACCGCGGCGGCCTGGTTCGCCCCGCAGGACGCTCCTGCCGGCGTCCTGCCCGGGGTGCCACGGCACGCGCTCGCCGATCGCTGGGGGCACGCATCCGGAGCACTCGGCGTACTGCAATGCGCCGCAGCCGTTGGACACTTCGCCTCGGGTGGCGAAGGGCCGGTGTACGCGGTCTCCGGGGATGCCGACGACGCCGTGGCCGGTGTCGTCCTCACCGCCGGGAGCGCCGCATGACGCCGCGCCCGGTGATACTCCGGCGGCTCACCACCGGCAACGGCCCCCGCGTGCTGCTCCTGCACGGTATGGCCGACAGCGTGTCCATCTGGGACAAGCCGATTGCACTCGCACCGCACCGGAAAGCCTTGCACCAAGCGGAGTTCTTCGCGGCCGAGCTGCCGTGGCGCGGCACCGGACCGGCCGACTGGGGCTACCGTGCGGAACCCTCGGCCTGGCTGGCCGAAGCGCTCGACACGCTCGCGGCCGCCGAGGGTCCGGCCGACGTCGTCGTGGGGCACTCCTTCTCCGCCATGCTGCTGCTCGACCTGCTCTGCGGACCGGCCGCGCCCGACCTCCGCGGGATCGTGCTCATCTCGCCCTACTTCCGCGCACGGCCCGAAGACTTCGACTGGGCCACGATGACCGGCCTGCCGGAGAAGTTCGTGCTCGCCATGGAAGAGGGCATCCGGCTCGCGGCTGGTGCACGGGCGAAGCCCGTCCTGCACCGGGCGATGGCCGAGCGGCTGTGCGAGTTCATCGGGCCGTACGGCTGGTCGCGGTTCTTCGAGTCCTACCTCCGGACGCCGTGGCTGCGCACCGAGAACCTGACGGCGCCCGCGCTGGTCGTCTCCGGCACCGGCGACCGCATCGCCGCTACCGCCGAGGCCGCCGCCCTGGCCGAGCGGCTCTCCACGGCGACGCTGCGCACCGTCGAGGACGCCGGCCACTTCCCGATGGCCGAGCAACCGGAACGGTTCGCGGACCTGCTCGACGAGTTCCTGCAACGACCGGCGCCGGTCCGCGGACCGGCCGGGAAGCCGCCCCACCCGACATCCTTGGAGCGAATCTGATGACTGACACCGACCTCGCGGTCAAGAACGTGCTCGGCGAGACCACCACGGTCACCCTCACGCCCGGCTACGAGGGCGCGAACATCGGGACCTACATCGGTTTCAAGCACGTCAACTACCTCGTCGAAAAGGCCGTGCTCGCGCATTTCCGGCGGGCCGGGCTGCCCGTCGGCGCGCTCTACGAGCAGTACGGCCTCGGCTTCGACGTAGTGGATCTCGAAGCCCGGCTGCGCGGCGGCCTGTTCGTCGACGACGAGGCCGTGCTCGAAGTGAAACCGGTGGCCACGGACGAGGACCACGCGTTCCGCTTCAAGGTCACCATCACCGTCGACCGCGAAGGCCGGCCGAAGAAGATCGTCACCGCTTCGGTCACGGCCGTGCTCCGCCGGGACGAGGACGACCGCCGCCTCCCGGCCCGGGTGCCCGCGCCCGCCGTGCTCGACCGGTTCACCGTGCCCACGATCGGCGACCCCGCCCCCGGTGATGCGGTACCCGCCGTCACCGGCCCGGCGCTGGTGTCGGGCGGCACGACCGACGACGACCCGGTGCTCACGCAGCTGCTCGCGGGCCGCAACGGCTACGGCTGGAAATTCCGGATCCCGTACCCGTACGTGCATTTCTACAACCGCCTGCACATGTCGTCCTACCTCCGGCAGATGGAGGAGGCCAAGCACCGCTTCGTCGCCGACCGCGGCATCTCCATCGCGGCGCAGCTGACCGAGCGCAACTGGATACCGGCGGTGACGCACTCGCGGATCGAGATCCTCGGCGAAGCCCTGCTGGAAGAGGACCTCTACACGGTCTACACCGTCGAAAGCATCTTCAAGAACTTGCTCTACACCGCGCGAATGGAATGCCACGTCGTACGAGATGGGCGCCTGGTGCAGGTGGCGACCGGCACCATCACCCACGGCTACGGCGTCCTCGAGAACGGCAACCAGGCCCGCGTCGTCACCTGGGACGACCGCGTCGCCCGGGCTTTGCGGGGCACGGGCTCGTGACCGCGCCGGTCATCTCCGCCTGGTCGGCGGTCTCACCGCTGGGCATCGGACGGGCGCCGTTCGCGGCCGGGGTCGCGGCGGGCTCGGGCGCGCTGGCCCCGCCCGAGCCCGGCCCGTGGCCCGAGCCGTCCCGGCCGGCCGCGCAGGTACCCGGGTTTGTCACCCGGGATGTGCTGGGGCGCAAGGGAACCCGCTCGATGGACCGAGTGTCGGCCCTGGCGGTCGCCGCGGTCGGCGACCTGCTCGCCACGGCTGGGCACGCCCGCCCCGTCGCGACCGGCGAACGGGCGGCGCTGGTCCTCGGCACGACCGCGGGCAGCTCCCGGAGCATGATGGACATCACCCGCGACACGCTCACCCGCGAACGGCCGTTCCACATCGACACGGCGCGGATCCCGAACGCCATCATGAACAGCTCGGCCGCGCAATGCGCCATCTGGCACGAACTCAAGGGCCCCAACGTGACCGTCGCCGGTGGGCGGGTCGCCGGGCTGTTCGCGCTGCGCTACGCCATGCGCCTGCTCGCCTCCGGCCGCGCCGCGTCGGTACTCTGCGGCGGCGCCGAGGAACTCACCCCGGAACGCGCCTGGCTCGAACACCACGCCGGCGCCCCGCTGCCACTCGGCGAGGGCTGTTCGGTGCTGCTGCTCGAACCCGCCCTCACCGCGGCCGGGCCGGTGCTCGCCGAAGTCCTCGACGTCACCCACGGGGTCTACCGCGACGGTGAACAGGCCACGGCCCTCGCGCGCTGCCTCGCCCGCGCGCTCGACAAGGCCGGATGCACGGCCGCGGACCTCTGGGCCGTCTCCCCGCCTCCGGGGACGCCGGAGCTGCCGCTTGCCGGGGCTACTCTGCGCGAGCTGCCGGGTGCGGACCTCTGGGGCGACGCCGGTGCCGCGAGCGCGGCGTTCCAGATCGCAGCAGTCCTCGCCGCGGCCGAACAGGCCCCCGAAGCACGCGGCCGAGTCGCGGCCGTGCTGGCAGCCGATCGGGACAACGTGGTCGGCTGCGCACTGTTAGGCATGCGATGAGTACCCGCGCCGTGGCCCCCACCGCCGAAACCTGCGAAACACCTACCACTCCCCCGCCAGGTGCCACCCCACCGCGAGACAACGGCTGTGAAGGGAACCTTCACAGCCCCAGAGTCCGTGAAGGTTCCCTTCACAGCCTCCCCAGCCGGGGGCAGCGGAACCGACGGCGGGCTCGGGGCGCGATGAGCGCCGGGAGCGTGGCAACGGCCACCGGCGAAGGGATCACCGTCCTCGCGCCGATCACCCTCGTGGCACCGATCGAGCCGGATCCTGGCCGCCCGCAACGATTTCGGGCCATCACCCGGCTCGCCGTCGAAGCGACGGAGCCGGTGTTCGCCGGGCACTACCCCGGACGGCCGATCTTCCCCGGCGTATGCCTGCTGGACTGCGCCCTGCGCAGCGCTCGCCTCGCCCGGCCCACAGCCGTAACCGATTCCAGGCCAACGGAAATCGAGTCGGCCCGGTTCACCGGAATCGTGGTCCCCGGCGCCATCGTCACCACGGAGCTGACCTGGCAACCCCGCGACGAAGGCTGGCGCTGTTCGGCACGGCTCTCCACCGGCGACGGCGAAGTCGCCACAATCCGGCTCCGCTACGGCCCCGGACGGCGGCCCGAACAGCACGAGACAGTGAGCGCTGACACCGTGCTCGACGCCGCCGACATCCGGAGAATGCTCCCGCACCGCTACCCGATCCTGCTCGTCGACCGGGTGACCGAACTCGCCGCGGGAGAACGGCTCACCGCGACCAAAGCCGTGACCGGCAACGAATTCTGCTACGCGGCCGACACCGCGGGCACCGCATACCCGGTGCCCTTGCTGCTCGAATCCTGGGTCCAGGCCGCGGCCTTGCTCGCCGTCGGGACGCCGGGCACCGGCGGCGCGGACGCCCTGCTGCTGCTCGGCAGCGTCACCGGGGTCGGCATCGGCAAACCCGTGCTGCCGGGCGAGATCGTCACCCACCGGGTGATCCTCACGCGTTCGCTCGGGGACACCCTGCTGTTCGAAGGCGGAAGTTCCGTCGGCGCGGAACCGGTGCAGGCCGTCCGGCAAGCGGTGCTCGCGTTCCGGACGGAAGAACCAAGGAGTACACATGCCTGACACCCCGGTCCCCGCCGCACTGGTCAGCGGCGGCTCACGCGGCATCGGCCGCGCGATCGCCCGCCGGCTCGCCGAAGACGGCCACGACGTGGCGTTCTGCTACCGCAGCAACGAAAAAGCCGCGCTGGAACTGGAAAAGGAGATCGCCGACCTGGGCAGGCGGGCGATCGGTTCCCGGGTGGAGGTGACCGACGGCAAAGCAGTCCACGCCTGGGTCCGCGCCACCCACGACGCCCTCGGCCCGATCGGCGCCGTGGTGACTTCGGCGGGTGTGACCAGGGACGGCGCGCTGGTGCTGATGCCGGACGAGGACTGGCACCACGTGCTCGGCACCAACCTCGACGGGATGTACCACGTCTGCCGCGCCGCGATCTTCGAGATGATGAAAGCGAAATCCGGGGTGATCGTGAACCTCTCCTCGGTGGCCGGGGTAAAGGGCCACGCCCGGCAGACGAACTACGCGGCGGCCAAGGCCGGGATCATCGGGTTCACCCGTTCCCTGGCCAAAGAGGCCGGTCCGTACGGAATCCGCGCGAACGCGGTCGCGCCCGGGTTCATCGACACCGACATGACCGCCGCGCTGCCCGGCAAGATCGCCGAGGATGCCGTCAAGCGAATCGCGCTGCGGCGCATGGGACAGGCCGGTGAGGTGGCCGACCTCGTGTCGTTCCTCGTCTCCGAACGGGCCGCCTACATCACCGGGACCGTCGTCGAGATCGACGGCGGCATCTCGCTCTGAGCCCCTACGGAAAGGAGACCCACGGCCCATGGCAGCCAAACCATCGCGCTGGTACTTCTCGTTGCGCAGCCCTTATTCCTGGCTCGCCCACCACGATCTGCTGGCCCACTACCCGGACGTCGCGGACCGTGTCGAGTGGATCCCTTTCTGGGAACCGGACGAGCGGACCCAGGCGATCCTGGACGACGACGGCGTCCGGCTGCCGATCGTCGACATGTCGCGGGCCAAGAACTTCTACATCCTCCAGGACGCCCGCAGGCTCGCCGAGGCGCGCGGGCTCAGCGTCACCTGGCCGGTGGACCGCGACCCGAACTGGGAGATCGCCCACCTCGGGTACCTGGTCGCGGAGGCTGCCGGACGCGGACGCGAGTACGCGGCGCTGGTCTACCGCGCCCGCTGGCTGGAGAGCCGCGACATCACCGACCGGGCCACCATCGCGGAGATCGCGACCGAACTCGGCCTCGACGCCGCCCGCGTCGCCGGGGCAGCGGACGACCCGGAGATCCGGCGCCAGGGCGCCGACACCCTGATCCGCTCGTACAAGGACGGCCTCTTCGGCGTCCCGTTCTTCCTCCACGGCCGCGACAAGTACTTCGGCGTCGACCGGCTGCGTGCCTGGGTCGCGAAGGTCCGGGGCGAAGCGCCGGAGGCCGGCGTGGAACTCGACTGGCTGGCCGGAGCCGACCGATCCGAACCAGTCCGCGCCGGGGCCGACATTGGGCCGGCCGGCGGCTGCGGGTAACCGCGAAACACCTATCACACAAGGAGAATCCAATGAGTGTCGAAGCGGCATTCGACCAGGACGAGGTCCGCGAACTGGTCGCCGACGTGCTGGAGGTCGAGGTGGACTCGATCACGCCGGAGGTGGACTTCGTCCGCGACCTCGGCGTCGACTCCCTGCTCGCGATGGAGCTGGCGGTCACCCTGGAACGGTCCTATCAGGTCCGGATCGAGTCACACGAGATCGCCGAGGTGCGTACGATGCCGGACATTTCGGCGCTGCTGAACCGGAAGCTGCAGAACCCGGCATGACGCCGGACCGCGCGTACCTGCTCGTCGAAACCCGAGCCGACGCGACGGCGAACCGCTTCCTCGCGGACGCCGAAGCACTGGCACGGGCCGGTGAGCGGGTGCGGCTGTTCCTCGTCGCCGACGCTGTCGCGCTCGGCATCCGCGGCGCGCACCCGGTCCTGCCCCAGGTCGTCGACGCCGGAGGGCAGGTGTGGATCGACGCGTTCACGCTGGCCCACCGCGCGCTGCGAACCGCACCGCTGGCGGACGGCGTGACACCGGCCGGCATGGACGACGTCGCCGAGGCTCTGCTGACAGCCGGCGTGAAAGTGGTGTGGCACTGAAATGGCAGCCGTCATCGAACGCCGGACATGGGACGTGCTGGTGGTGCTCACCGCGCCGCCGCACACCACCGACGCCCTGACCACCGTGATCCGTCTCGCGCAAGCCGTGCTGGCCCGCGACGGCTCGATCCGGATCTGGGCGTGCGGGTACAACACGATGCTGACGCAGAACTCGCTGGGCGAGACCAAACCAGCCGACCTGCGCGGCCCGGCAGACCCGGCACCGACCGCGGCCACCCTGATCCGGCGATTGCTGACCGACCACAAAGGACAGCTCGGCTGGATAGCCTGCACAGCGTGCAGCAGCGAGCGAGGCGCCCGGGACCACCTGCCCGAGGTCCGGCTGCGCTCCGATGCCCGGCTGGCGGCCACGATCGCCGCGGCGCGCCGGACCGTCTACATCGGAGGCGCGTAGATGGCTTACCTGATGGTGGTCGACCGCGGTTACCGTGGAAGCGTCGAAGCGCAGTTCTTCGACGCGCTATACGGCGTCCTGATGCTGGGCGATCAGCTCGGCGGCGTCGAAGTGGTCCTGCGTGGAAACGCCGTCACTGCCGCGGTCGCCGACGAGGAGCCGCTCCCCGCGTTCCGGGTCGGTTCGGTGGACCTACCCGCACCCCGGCAGACGGTGTGCGCCCTGGTCGCCAAGGGCGTCCCGGTGCACGTCGACCGGCCGGACCTGACCGCCTTCGGCCTCGACGACGGCGCCCTGATCGACGGCGTCACCTGCTCGGACACCGCGATGCTCGCAGCCCGATGGACCGACTACGACGGAGTGTGGTTTCTGTGACGGCTCAATGGACCTACGCCCGACCGATCGACGGCGCCGACCGGATATCGACCCACCCGGAGGGGTCCGAGCTGGTGATCGAAGCGGTCAAGACCGTCCGGGCGGGCGATCCCTACCTGAACGGGCACTTCCCGGGGACCACGCTCTACCCCGCCGTCTTCCTGCTCGACGGGATCCGGCAGGCGGTGGGCGGCGAGTTGCACCGCGCCCCCGCCCTCGGCACGCATCTGGGCGCGGCCGACGCGCTCGGGGATTGGCTGGAACTGGGGCAGGTGGTGTCGGTGCGGGTGCTCCGCCCGATGCTCGAAGGTGATCAATTGTGCTTGCACATCAGGGTTTCCGCCGCCGGTCCCGGTGCGCTGCGGGCCGCGCTCGGCTGTCGCCGCGACGACGGCACGGACGTGGCGAAGATGACCGTCGAGCTGGTCCGGGGCGGTAGGTCATGAACCGCGGCTACGCGCACCTGCTCGCCCTGCTCCCGGTCCGCCACCCGATGGTCCTGGTCGACCGGATCACCGCGCTCGACCCCGGGCACGCCATCGAAACCGCCAAGGCGGTGACCGGCGGCGAACCCTGTTACGGCGGGCTGGCCGCCGGGCTGCCGGAGGACCGCTACGCCTATCCGCGGTCACTCGTGCTCGAATCGTTCGGCCAGTCCGCGGCACTGCTCTGGCTGGACGGACGATCAAACGGCGATGACGACGATGCGGTGCCGATGGTCGGCAAACTCCGGGACTGCCGGTTCGCCGGCGCGGCCTTCCCCGGCGACGTGATCCGCCACTTCGTGCGGCTCGATCGCGTCGCCGAGGACAACGCGTTCCTCTCCGGGGAAAGCCGGGTGGGCGATCGGGTGCTGCTCACCGTGGGCACGCTGATCGCCGTCGCGCGCCCGGCTTCGGTGGTGAGGAGTGGGTAGCGCGGCCGGTCACCAGGCGGCCAGCTGGAGAGACCCGTGACCGGCCCCGCACGCCGCCGTCGGCTCGTCGTCGGCGATCCCCGCCTTGGCCCTGGCGAAGGCCTGCAGCACGCGGTGCAGGCGGATCCGGTCGCCACGGAGGTCCACCAGGTGCTCGGCCGCCAGCAGCCCGGCGAGGCGGGCGGCCTCGGGGAGCGGGATCCCGGCCACGGCCGCGGCCTGCTCCAGCGTGAACTCCCCCTGCCCCGCGCACCCGAGCGCGCGGAAATGCCGCTGAGCGCCGGTTTCGACCGCGCAGTACGAGGATTCGAGCGCGGCGGCGGGCGAGGTCTCCGTGTCGTCGTCGAGCGCCAGCGAAACCAGGCGCTCGCTCTCGCGCAGGTCGCGGACGAAGTTCCGGAAACCCTGTTCGGGCCGGTCGGCGAACTTGACCGCGGCCAACCGCAGCACGAGCGGCAGATACGCGCACAACTCCGCCAGCTCGGCCAGCTCCGCGCGGGCACCGAACAGGTACTCCTCGCCGATCACCGTGGTCAGCAGGGTGCGCGCGGCTTCCGGGCGGAGGGCGCCGAGAAACATCCGGCGCGCGCCCTCGCGGGCCACCAGCCCGGACATCCGGTTGCGGCTGGTGATCACGGTCCGGCAGTGCGGGCCGGTGGCCAGCAGCGGCCGGACCTGCGCGGCGTCGCTGGCATTGTCGAGCACGACCAGCAGCCGCCGGTCGGCGACCAGCGAACGGTAGAGATCCACCCGCCGCCGCGGATCCGCGGGACAGTCGGCCTCGGCCACCCCCAGCCCGCTCAGCAGCGCCCCGACCGCGTTCGCCGTCGAGTGCGGGCCGCGGGCCGAGCGCAGGTCGACGTAGAGCTGGCCGTCCGGAGACCCGTCGAGCCGCCGGTGCGCCCACCGGATCGCGAACGCGGACTTCCCGACGCCGGCCGGGCCGGAGATCAGGAACACGTTCTCCCGGCGCGGCAGGCGGGCCATCGCCTCGGCGGCCTCGAAATCGGCCTCCCGGCCCACCAGCAGCGAAACGTCGAACGGAAGCTGCCGGGGCGCGACCGCCGGTTTCGGCGCGTCGGGGATCGGCACGAGGTCGGCGCCGTCCCCGGCCGCGTAAAGCGCCCGCCAGTGCCCGAGCCAGTGCGCGGTCACCTCGGCCACTTCCTCGGCCGAATGCTTGCCGTGCACCAGGCAGGCGGTCACGAACACGGAAACGAAATCCGCGCGCGGCAGTTTACTGCCCCGCAAAACGGTCGAAACGGTGCTTCTCGGCAAGGCGTCGACCACGTCCCCACTGGGCACCGTGGTACGGCCGCCGAGTTGCTGCAGCCTGCGCAGGGACGGCTGCCCCACGCTGAGCCGCAGTTCTCGCAATCGCTGCACGAATTCCGCCGCGGTCGCAGGTTTTTCCCAGGACAAATCAAACCCCCTTTGATCGGTCCGGCCGGAACCGGGAAATCGTCGCGGGCGGCCTCAGCGGACGGCTTCGGGCACCTCACCGGCCGGCCTCGCGGCCGGCTCCTTGCCGAAGTTCCGCGCGGCCAGCGCGAACAGCAGACCCCCGAGGATGAACCAGGGATTCCACAGGGCGAGCGTCCAGAATCGCTGCCCGGAGCTGACCGCGTCGTCGACGCCCCGCACCCCGGACAGGATCAGCACCTCGATGCCGATCCCCCGCACGAGCAGCAGCGCCGCGACCCCCCAGCCGAGCAGCTTCAGCAGCCGCCACCGGCGGCCGCGGACGCCGCGCCGGGCCAGCCCGCCGGCCACCACCGCGCCGACCAGGCAGAGCCCGCCGACCCCCCAGAGGCCCCCGGCCACGAACCAGCCCGGCCGCTCGGCGGCCAGCCGGCTGCCCGCCGAGATGTCCAGCCCGAGTTCTCCGCCGAGGGCCCAGAAGAAATGCGCGCCCGCGAACAGCACCGCCCAGCCGGCCGCGAGAAATCCGTATCGCCGCGAGCGGTTCGGATGCACCCCAGTTCACCGTCCCCCCGGATGAGCGGCTTCCCCCATGGTCGCCACGTCCATACAGTGCCATACGCGCACGCGGTCGGCAACAAAGTCGGAGTCCTCTCCGCCACCTGGCCCAACCAAGCGAATTATTCCTCACCGCATAGGGCGACGGGGGTGCCACGGAGTGCGATGAATGCACTTTTCAACCACTTTCCGCGGCGGCCGGTCATCACCGATCCTGCCATTCCGGGCGAATTCCCTCCGGCGGCCGGAACGACCCGCACGGTTCGTCTCATTCCGTCCGGTGCTGTCCGGCGCCTTGTCCCCGGGCGGCGCGCGGAAGATTCTGCGAATGCCCGCCCGGCGCACCCGCGCCCGCCGTGGTCACCCGTAAACCGGCGGATCGGCCGCACAGCACGGTGGCCACGGCCGCAGCCTGAGGAGATGGCATGATTCCGCTCTCGCACGCCCAGCAGCGGCTGTGGTTCCTCAACCGGCTGGAAGGCCCGAACGCCACCTACAACATGCCCGCCGTGCTGCGCCTGACCGGCGAACTCGACCGCGACGCGCTCGTCGCGGCGCTGCAGGACCTCGTCGACCGGCACGAGCCGCTGCGGACGGTCTTCACCGACGTGGACGACGTGCCCTGCCAGCACATCCTCGGCCCGGCCGAGGCACGGCTGACGGTGCCGGTCACCGAGGTCGCCGAAGCGGACTGCACCGCGGCGATCGCCGGGCTCGCCGCGCGCCCGTTCGACCTGGCCGCCGAGATCCCGATCCGGGCCGAGCTGTTCGCGCTGTCGGCCACCGAACACGTGCTGGCCATGGTGATCCACCACATCGCGGGCGACGGCTGGTCGATGGCGCCGCTGGCCCGCGACCTGACCGAGGCGTATCAGGCCCGCCGCGAAGGACACGCGCCGGACTGGGCGGAGCTGCCCATCCAGTACGCCGATTACACGCTCTGGCAACAGGAACTCCTCGGCGCGGAAGCCGACCCGGACAGCCTGATCAGCGAGCAGATCGAGTACTGGCGCAAGGCGCTGGCCGACCTGCCCGACGAACTGCGGCTGCCCGCGGACCGGCCCCGGCCGCCCGCGCCGAGCCACGAAGGCGGCAACGTCCCGTTCCGGGTGGACGCCCAGCTGCACAGCCGGCTGGCCCGGCTCGCCGCGGAATCGGACGCGAGCCTGTTCATGGTCGTCCAAGCCGGTCTCGCCGCGCTCCTGAGCAGGCTGGGCGCCGGAGCCGACATCCCGCTCGGCACGCCGATCGCGGGCCGCACCGAGGAGGCTCTGCACGATCTGGTCGGCTTCTTCGTCAACACGCTGGTGCTGCGCGTCGACACCGGCGGCGACCCATCGTTGCGGGAACTCGTCGCCCGCTCCCGTGAAACGGCCCTTGCCGCCTATGCACACCAGGATCTGCCGTTCGAGCGGCTGGTCGACATCCTGCGCCCGGACCGGACGCTGGCCCGGCACCCGCTGTTCCAGGTGATGCTCGCGTTCCAGAACAACACGTTGCCGCGGCTGCAGCTGCCGGGGCTGGTCGTCGAAGGCGAGCAGCTCTACACGCCCACCGCCAAGTTCGACCTCGCTTTCAGCATGGGCGAGCTGACCGGCCCGGACGGCCGTCCCGCCGGGCTGAGGGGGACCATCGAGTACGCGGCCGACCTGTTCGACCCTTCGAGCGCAACGGAACTCGGCGCACGCCTGATCCGCGTGTTCGAGGCCATGGTCGCCGATCCCGGCGCGCGTATCGGCGCGCTGGACGTGCTGGCGCCGGGCGAACGAACCCAGGTCCTGACCGGCTGGAACGCCACCGCGTGCGAGGTCGGCGAGGCCGGGTTCGCGGACCTCTTCGAGGCCACCGTCTCCACCGCGCCGGACGCCCCCGCGCTGACCTTCGATCGCGGCACGCTCACGTACGGCGAACTCAACGCGGCGGCCAATCGCCTGGCGCAGCTGCTCGCCCGCCGCGGCGCCGGGCCCGAAACGCTGGTCGCGCTGGCGCTTCCCCGGTCGCCTGAGCTGGTGACCGCGATGCTCGCGGTACTCAAGACCGGCGCCGCCTACCTGCCGATCGACCCCGGCTACCCGGCCGAACGCATCGGCTTCATGCTCACCGACGCCCAGCCTGTGCTCGTAGTGACCGACCAGGAGACAGCGTCCCTCCTTCCGCTGGGCGACGCCCCGCGCGTCGTGCTGGACGACATGGCCGTCGAACTCGCCGACTACTCCCCTGAAGACCAGCCAGTAGTGCGGCCGCTCGCTTCGCCCGCGTACGTGATCTACACGTCCGGTTCCACGGGCAAACCGAAGGGCGTCGTGGTGACGAACGCCGGAGTGGCGAGCCTGGCGCACAGTCAGCGTGTACGCGTTGGCACCGGTCCCGGCGCTCGCGTACTTCAGTTCGCCTCCCCCAGTTTCGACGCAGCATTCTGGGACTGCGCCATGGCTTTGCTGTCCGGGGGCACGCTAATCGTCCCCTCAGCCGAGCAGGTGGTGCCAGGCCCAGAGCTGGCCGCCTTCATCCGCGACACCGGCGTCACCCATGTGACGCTGCCGCCTTCGGTCCTGGCCGCGCTGCCACCAGGCGGCCTGCCCACCGGGGTGACGGTGGTCGTCGCGAGCGAAGCAAGTACGGGTTCCCTCGTGGCCAAGTGGGCACCGGAACGCCAGCTCTTCAATGCGTACGGCCCGACTGAGTCGACCGTGTGCGCGACGGTGACCGAAGCGCTGTCCGGAACGGGTACGCCGCCGATCGGTCGGCCGCTGGACAACACCCGCGTGTACGTGCTCGACGAGACGCTGCAACCGGTCCCGGTCGGTGTCACGGGTGAGCTGTACCTTGCGGGCGCCGGGCTGGCCCGCAGCTACCTGCGCCGGCCCGCGTTGACAGCGGAACGGTTCGTGGCCTGCCCGTTCGGCAGACCGGGCGAGCGGATGTACCGCACGGGAGACCTCGCCCGCTGGCGCGCGGACGGGCAGCTGGACTTCGGCGGGCGGGCCGACGACCAGGTGAAGATCCGCGGATTCCGGATCGAACCGGGCGAGATCGAGGCCGTGCTGGCCGCGCACCCGGGCGTCCGGCAAACCGTCGTCACCGCCCGGGAGGACCGGCCGGGCGACCGGCACTTGACCGCGTACCTGGTGGCCGACCACGGCGAAGCCGGGCGGGACGAAGCCGGTGAGCACCAGCAGCTCGGCGACTGGCAGGCCACCTACGACGCCCATCACGCGGGCCTCTCCGCCGGGCTCGGCTCGGACTTCTCCGGGTGGAACAGCAGCTACACCGGCGAGGAGATCCCGGTCGCCGAGATGCGGCGCTGGCGGGACGCCACCGTGGCCCGGATCCGGGAACTCGCCCCACGCAGAGTGCTGGAGCTGGGGGTCGGCAGCGGCCTGCTCCTCGAACCCCTGGCTCCGCAGTGCGAAAGCTACTGGGGCACCGATATCTCCACGGTCGTGATCGATCGCGTCCGCGGCCAAGTCCTCGCCCGGCCCGATCTCGCCGGGCGAGTCGAGCTGCGCGCGCAACCGGCGCACGTATTCGACGGCCTGCCCACCGGATTCTTCGACACCATCGTGGTGAACTCCGTCGCGCAGTACTTCCCCAGCGCCGAGTACCTCACCGACGTGCTCGACCAGGCGCTCGGCCTGCTCGCACCCGGCGGCGCAGTGTTCGTCGGCGACGTCCGCAACCTCCGGCTGCACCGCGCCCTGCGCACGGCCGTCGAGCTGAACGGCCGGACCGACGGCGCGGCCGAGCCACTGCGTGAAGCGATCGACCTGGCCGTCCAGCGGGAGAAGGAGCTGCTCGTCGACCCCGACTTCTTCACGACGCTCGGCGCAGCAGCCGACATCCGGGTCAAGGACGGCGACGACCGCAACGAACTCACCCGGCACCGCTACGACGTCGTGCTACGCACCACAGCCCTGCCGGAGCCGACAGGCCCCGGGGCAGAACTCGCCTGGGGCATCGACGTGACCAGCCTGGCCGCATTGCGGGACGCCCTGGCCAGCTACCCGGAACACCTGCGTGTGACACATGTGCCGAACATCCGAGTGACCGGAGAACTCGCGGCTGCACAAGCCATTCAGGACGGAGACACGGCGGCCGCATTCGCCGCGCTGGCCGAGGCGGACGCCCCCGGACCCGAGGCTTTCGCCGCGCTGGGCGGCGAAACCGGGCACGGCGCCGTGGTCACCTGGTCGGGCGCCGGGCGGCCGGATGAGCTGGACGTCGTGTTCACCGCACCCGGGACCGCGCCGGGCACCGCCTACCGGCCCGGCCCGCCTGCCGCCGGTTCGCCGTCCTTCACCAACGATCCGGTCGCCGCACCGGCGTCGGCAAGGCTGGTCGAGTCGGTGCGCGAGCACGTCCGCCGGACGCTGCCGGAACACCTTGTGCCGTCGGCCTTCGTCGTGCTCGACAGCATCCCGCTGACCCCCAACGGCAAAGTCGACCGGCGGGCGCTTCCGGCGCCGGGCGCAGCCGTCTCGGCGACCGGGCGGGGACCACGCAACGCCAGGGAAGAAGCGCTGTGCCGCCTCATCGCCGAGGTGCTCGGCCTGCCCCGGGTCGGGATCGACGACGGATTCTTCGACCTCGGCGGGCATTCCCTGCTGGCCACCCGGCTGATCGCACGAGTGCGGGCCACTCTCGGTGTCGATGTGTCGATCCGGGACCTGTTCACGGCGCCGACGGTCGCCGGGCTTTCGCAGGTGATCGACCGGGCCGCGACCACGCTGCGGCGGCCGGTCGTCCGCGCCGAGAGACCCGAACGACTGCCGTTGTCCTTCGCCCAGCAACGGCTGTGGTTCCTCAACCGGCTCGAAGAGAACACCTCCACGTACAACATGCCGATCGCGATGCGGTTGCGTGGCCCGCTCGACCGCGACGCGCTGGCCGCAGCCGTCCAGGACCTCAGCGACCGGCACGAGCCGCTGCGCACCCGTTACCCGGACGTCGACGGCACGCCGTATCAGGACGTCGTCCCGCCGGAGCAGGCCCGGGTCGGACTCCGCACCGAAGAAGTCGGCCCCGCGGAACTCGCCGGACGGCTCGAATCCTTCTGCGGCAACGGGTTCGATCTCGCCACCGAACTGCCGCTCCGGGCATGCCTGTTCGCCCTGTCCCCTGAAGAACACGTGCTCACGCTCGTGCTGCACCACATCGCCGGGGACGGCTGGTCGATGGGACCGCTGGCCCGCGACCTCGCCGCCGCCTACACCGCGCGTCACTCCGGAAAGAATCCACAGTGGACGGATTTGCCCGTCCAGTACGCGGACTATGCGCTGTGGCAACGCGAACTCCTCGGCCGCGAGGACGATCCGGACAGCCTGGCCGGCGCCCAGATCGGCTACTGGCGCCGGACGCTGGCGGGCCTGCCGGAGGATCTGCGGCTGCCCGGCGCCCGCCCGCGCACCGCCGCCTACCACGGGGCGACCACGACGTTCCATCTCGACGCGCAGCTGCATCGGCGGCTGGCCGCGCTCGCCAATGACACCGGCACCAGCCTGTACATGGTCGGCCAGGCGGGGCTCACCGCGCTGCTCACCCGGCTCGGCGCCGGCGACGACATCCCTGTCGGCACCCCGGTGGCCGGGCGCACCGACCAGTCGCTCGACGAGCTGATCGGCGTCTTCCTCAACACCCTCGTGCTGCGCACCGATACCAGCGGCAACCCGACCTGGCACGAGCTGCTCCGCCGGATCAGCGAAACCAATCTCGACGCCTACGCGCACCAGGACGTGCCGTTCGAACGACTCGTCGAGATCCTCAAGCCGGACCGCTCCGCCGGGCGGCTCCCGCTGTTCCAAGTGCTGCTGTCCCTGCACGGCGCCGCGCCCGACCCGGTTTTCGCGGGCCTGTCCACCAGCGCCGAACCGCTGACCCGGATCGTGCAGAACAAGTTCGACCTCGCCATTCACCTCCGGGAGTCCTTCGACGAGGACGGGACCCCGGCCGGGCTGGCCGGCATGATCGAGTACTCGGCCGACCTGTTCGACGCACCGGCCGTCGACGAGCTGGCCGCGCGTCTCGCGCGCATTCTCGACGCGATGACGGCCGATCCCGCACAGCGGATCGGCGCGGCCGAGCTGCTCGACCCGGCTGAACGGGACCAGGCCGTGCACGCCTGGAACGACACGGCCCACGACGTCCCCCACACGACGCTGCCCGAGCTGCTGGCCGAACAGGCGCAGCGCACGCCGAAGCGAACCGCCGTGGTGTTCGAAGGCGCCGAGCTGACCTACCGCGAACTCGATCAGCGCGCCGATCGGCTCGCCCGGCACCTGGTCGAACACGGCGCACGCCCGGAAACCCGCGTCGCAGTCATGCTGCCGAGGTCCGAACAGCTCGTGGTCGCGCTGGTGGCCGTGCTGAAGGCCGGCGCCGCGTACGTGCCGATCGACCCGGGCTACCCGGCCGAACGGGTCCACTATCTACTCAACGACGCAGAGCCGGTCCTGATCCTGACCGAAGGGCACTACCTCTTCGATGCGGAACCGATCGACACCGCCCTGCCGCGCTGCCTGCCGGAGCATCCCGCCTATGTGATCCACACGTCGGGGTCGACCGGCCACCCCAAGGGCGTCGCGGTGTCCCACGAAGGGATCGTCAACCGGCTGTTGTGGATGCAGGATCGCTACAGCCTCAACGAAACCGACCGCGTGCTGCAGAAGACCCCGGCCGGATTCGACGTCTCGGTGTGGGAGTTCTTCTGGCCGCTGATCACCGGCGCCGCGCTGGTCGTCGCCAAGCCCGACGGGCACCGGGACCCGGCCTACCTGGCGGGCCTGATCCGCGAGCAACAGGTCACCACCGTCCACTTTGTACCATCGATGCTCGCCGCGTTCGTCGCGGAGCCCACTGCCGGGCTACCCTCGCTACGCCGCCTGATCAGCAGCGGCGAAGCCCTGTCCGCCGATCTGGCCCGCAAAACGGACGAGATGATCGGCGTACCACTGCACAACCTCTACGGACCGACCGAAGCGGCGGTCGACGTGAGCAGCTGGGAATGCCGTCCCGAACCCGGCGCCACCTCGGTGCCGATCGGCCGGCCGGTCTGGAACACCGCCCTGTACGTGCTGGATGCGGCACTGCAACCAGTCCCTCCCGGCGTGATCGGCGAGCTGTACATCGCCGGAAAGCAGCTGGCGCGCGGCTATCTCGGCCGCGCTGCGCTCACGGCGGAACGCTTCGTGGCGTGCCCCTTCGGCGCACCCGGTCGTCGCATGTACCGCACCGGCGACCTCGCGCTCCGCCGTGCCGACGGGTCGCTCGAATTCGCCGGCCGCGCCGACGACCAGGTCAAGGTCCGCGGCTTCCGCGTCGAACCCGCCGAGATCGAGGCGGTTTTGTTGCAGCACAAGGCAGTCGAGCAGGTCGCCGTGGTGCCCCGCACCGACGAGTCGGGCGACACCCGGCTGTTCGCGTACGTGGTCCCCGGCGACGATGCGCCCGTCCTTCGGGAATTCCTCGCCGAGCGGTTGCCAGGACACCTTGTCCCCGCCGGTTTCGTGGCCCTCGATGCACTGCCGGTGACTCCGAACGGAAAGCTGGACCGGCGGGCGCTCCCGGCTCCCGAAGCCTCCGGACTTCCGGTCGGCCGTGGTCCACGCGATTCGCGCGAAGACGCGCTGTGCCGGATCTACGCCGAAATCCTCGGCCTGCCCGGGGTAGGCATCGATGACGGGTTCTTCGACCTCGGCGGACACTCGCTGATGGCCACCCGGCTGATCTCCCGGGTCCGCGCGACGTTCGGCGTCGACCTGGCGATCCGCGATCTGTTCGGCACACCGACCGTCGCGGGCCTCGCACGGCTGATCGACCGGGCAGGCGACACGCGGCGCCGCCCCCTCGTGCGGGCGCAGCGCCCGGACCGCATCCCGCTTTCACCCGCCCAGCGCCGGCAGTGGTTCCTCAACCGGCTGGAAGGCCCGAGCGCCACCTACAACATCCCGATGGCGGTGCGCCTCACCGGCCTGGTGGATCGAGCCGCACTGACCGCCGCGATCAGCGACGTCCTCGCGCGGCACGAAACGCTACGGACCGTTTTCCCCGATGTCGACGGCGTTCCGCACCAGCTGATCCTCGCGCCCGAAGCCGCGCGAGCCGAACTGTTCGTGTCCGAAGTAGACGGTGACGGGCTCGGCGACGCCATCGCGGAGACCGTCGCGGAGGGCTTCGACCTCACAACGGACCTGCCCCTGCGCATCCGGCTGCTCACCGTTTCCCCGGAACAGCACGTCCTGGTGCTGGTCCTGCACCACGTCGCGGGGGACGGCTGGTCGCTGGTCCCGCTCGCCCGCGACCTCAGCACCGCCTACACGCAGCGTTGCGCAGGACAGGCACCGCAATGGGCCGAGCTACCCGTGCAGTACGCGGATTACACGCTGTGGCAACGAGAACTGCTCGGCGACGAGGCCGATCCGGACAGCCTCGTGAACGAGCAGATCGCGTACTGGCGGCGCGCACTCGCCGGGATCCCGGACGAACTCGCGCTGCCGACGGACCGGCCACGGCCGAAGACGCCCAGCCACGCCGGCAGCAGCGTCCCCTTCGGCTACGGCCCGGAACTCCACGCCCGGATCAACCGGCTGGCCGTGGACTGCCACGCGACCGCGTTCATGGTCGTCCAGACCGCGCTCGCGGCCCTGCTGACCCGGCTCGGCGCCGGCTCCGACGTCCCGATCGGCTCGCCGATCGCCGGGCGCACCGACGAGGCCCTCGACGAGCTGGTCGGTTTCTTCGTCAACACGCTGGTGCTGCGCACCGACACCAGCGGCGATCCGACCCTGCGTGAGGTGCTCGACCGGGTGCGCGAGGCGAACCTGAACGCCTACGCGCATCAGGATCTGCCGTTCGAGCACCTGGTGGAAACGCTCAACCCGGACCGCTCGACCGCCCGGCACCCGCTGTTCCAGGTGATGTTCGCCTTCCAGAACACCCGGGACACCGAGCTGCGCCTGCCCGGCCTCACCGCCGAGGGCACCCCGGTCGGCGTCGAGGCCGCGATGTTCGACCTGTCCGTCCACTTGGAGGCCCGCTACCACGAGGACGGCCGGGAAGGCGGAGCGCGGGGCGCGCTCGGATACTCCGCCGACCTGTTCGACCGGGAGACCGCGGAGGCGATCGTCAGCCGTCTGCTGCGCATGCTGGACGCGGTGACCGCCGATCCGGACCAGCGAATCAGCCAGATAGAGCTGCTCGCGCCGGACGAACGCACCCGGCTGCTGCACGCGTGGAACGGCTCCGCCGCCGAAGTCCCCGCGGAAACCCTGCCGGCCCTCTTCACGGCCGCAGCAGCTCGTCAACCCGACGCGACCGCGATCCGCGCAGCAGGCCGCACACTGACCTACGCGGAGCTGCGCAGCACGGCCAACCGGCTCGCCCGGCTGATCGTGGCGGAAGGCGGCGGCCCAGGCGCCCGAGTCGCGCTGGCCCTCCCCCGCGACGAACGACTGCCTACCGCCATGTGGGCGGTCCTGATCGCGGGCGCGGCCTACGTGCCACTCGACCCGTCCCACCCGGCCGAGCGAATCCGTTACCTCGTCGAAGATTCGCAGCCGGTCGTCGTGCTCACCGACACCGCGAGCGCGGCCAGCCTGCCTGCCGAGGTGCGCCGGATCGTGCTCGACGACCCGTCGACGGTGGCGACCCTCAACGCGCTCGACCCCGCCGACTTGACAGCAGCTCTGCACCCGGAGGACGCGGCCTACGTCATCTACACCTCGGGGTCGACCGGGCGGCCGAAGGGCGTCGTGGTCACGCACCGTTCGGTGGCGAACCTCTCCAGCTGGGCGTCGGAAACCTTGCCCGACAACGTATTCGGCGCCACTCTCGCGACGACGTCGGCAACCTTCGACGTCTCGGTGTCGGACACTCTCCTGCCGCTGTTGAACGGTGGATGCATCGAGATGGTGCGCGACGTGCTCGCCCTCGCCGACGGCGAACGGCCCGAGGCCAGCCTCGTCTGCACCGCCCCGTCAGCGATCTCCGCAGCACTCGTTCCGGGCGGAAAACTGAAGCTGGGCACAGTAATCCTGGTCGGCGAAGCGGTCACCCCGCGGCTGATGCACGACCTGCGCGCCGCCGCACCGGGCGTCCGGATCGCGAACCTCTACGGCCCCACCGAAGCCTGCGTCTACGCCACAGCGTGGTTCGACGACGGAAACGCCGCCGGGGTCGCCCCGATCGGCCGGGCCATCACGAACTACCGGACCTACGTACTCGATGATCACCTGAACCCAGTGCCACCGGGCGTGCCCGGCGAGCTGTACCTGGCCGGGGCCGGGCTGGCCCGCGGCTACTTCGGACGGTTCGCCCTGACCGCGGAGCGCTTCGTCGCCTGCCCGTTCGACGAGCCGGGACAACGGATGTACCGGACCGGCGACCTGGTCCGCTGGCGTGCCGACGGGCTGCTCGAATTCGTCGGCCGGGTCGACGACCAGGTCAAGATCCGGGGCCACCGCGTCGAACCCGGCGAAACCGAAGCCGTCCTAGCCCGGCACGAGTCGGTCGCCCAGGTCGCCGTGCTCGCCCGCCGGGACGCCCGGGACGACACCAGCCTCGTCGCCTACCTCGTGCCCGCCGGAGACCAGGAGATCCGGCCCGGCGAGCTGGCCGCGTTCGCCCGCCACGAGCTGCCCGGACACCAGGTCCCGGCCGCGATCGTGCCCCTCGACCGGCTCCCGCTGAACGCCAGCGGCAAACTCGACCGGCGGCAGCTACCGGCCCCTCAAGCCGCAAAGACCGGCGACGGCCGGGAACCCCGCAACGACCGCGAACGGACGCTGTGCGCCCTCTTCGCCGAAGTCGTCGGCGTGTCGCCGGTGCACATCGACGACAACTTTTTCGAGCTGGGCGGGCATTCCCTGCTGGCGACCCAGCTCGTCGCGAAGGTGCGCGCCGCACTCGGCGTCGAACTGGCCGTACGCGCGCTGTTCGAAACGCCGACCGTCGCCGGTCTGGCCGAACGCCTCGGCACGAACACCACCGGCACGTCGCTGGAAGTCCTGCTGCCGCTGCGGACCGGCAGCAGACCGCCGTTGTTCTGCGTGCACCCCGCGACCGGACTCGGCTGGGTCTACGCGGGTCTGCTGCACCACCTTGATCGGGAACAGCCGATTTACGCACTACAAGCCGCCGGTCTCGACGGCAGCGGAACTTTCGCCGGATCGGTGCCCGAAATGGCCGAGGACTACCTGGCCCGGATCCGTTCGATCCAGCCGCACGGGCCGTACCACCTGCTCGGCTGGTCGTCCGGCGGCGCGGTGGCCCACGCCGTCGCCGAACGACTCGTCGCTCAAGGCGAGAAGATCGGGCTGCTCGCGATGCTCGACACGACGGTGCCCGGCCCCGGCTATGACCAACCGGACGCCGGCGGGCTCTACGACGCACTTCGTGAACTGGGGCTCGAACTGGACCCGGCACAGGAACTCGATTTCGCCGTGCTGCACGCTTTCCTCCGCGAGATCGATCACCCGCTCGCCGGCCTCGGGGAACGCAGTCTCGCCGCGCTGCCCGAGATCCAGCGCGGGCAGACGACCTTGCTGCGCACCCCGTTCACCCATCCGGTGGAGACGGACCTGCTGTTCTTCACCGCTTCACGCAGTCACCCGTCCGGCTTCGCCGCCCCGTGGCAGCCGCTGGTCGCGGGTCACATCGAGGAGGTCCCCGTCGACTGCGAACACAACGCGATGACCGAACCGGCGGCGCTCACGGCGATTGCCCCGGTGCTCGGCAAGTACCTGACGACGGAGGTTGGCGGCTGAGGCGGTCTGGCCGGGAGGCGATGGCCGGAGTTTCGCCGGTCAAGACTTGACCGGGACGGCGGCTGCCGCATCCCGGCCGTCGCTCAACCTCCCGGCAGGAGCCGCAGGCGGTGCGGTGGTGCGACGGGGCGAAAAGCTGTGAAGGGTCCCTTCACGGACGCAGAGTCCGTGAAGGTGGCCTTCACAGCCTTTGGGCGCCAGTGGACCTGGCTTGCTTGGTCGGGCCAGTAGGGGTGCCACCGCTGCCGGTAGGGGCCGGTCACCCTGCCCGTCGGTAAACGCCACGCAGGACCGGACCGGACAAGCCACGCGGCCCGTAAGTGCCGAGCAGGGTCTGTGCCTTGGCCAGCGGACCGGGCACGACCCGTCGCTTGCCGCCGGCGAGGCCGTCGATGGCCTGCTCCGCCACGCGATCGACGGACACCAGCAGGGCTTCCGGCAGCATGTCGGTCAGCTTGCTCACCTCGGCGACTTCCGCGAACTCGGTGCGGACCGGCCCCGGGGCGAGCAGCGTGCACCCGACCCCGGTGCCCTTCAGCTCGGTGTGCAGTGACTCGGCCAGCGTGTTCGCGAACGCCTTGCACGCGGCGTAAGTGGCGTTCAGCGGGCCGGGCTGGTTGCCCGCGGTGGAACCGGTGATCAGGATGCCGCCGGCCTTGCGGTCGAGCATGCCGGGCAGCACGGCCTGGGTGAGGTCGTGCACCGCGGCCACGTCGAGTTCCACTTCCTCCCGCTCACGCTCGGGATCGGCCGCGGACAGCGGGCCATACGTGGCGAACCCGGCGTTGTTGCACAGCACCGCGATTTCCCGGCCGGACAGCTCCCGGGCCAGCTCTTCCCGAGCCGCCCGGTCGCCGAGATCGCAGGCGCGGACCTCGGCCTCGATCCCGTGCTCCCGCGCCAGCCGATCCGCCAGCTCCCGGAGCCGGTCCGCGCGACGGGCGATCAGCACCAGGTGATATCCGCGGCGAGCCAATGCCCCGGCCAGCGCGGTGCCTATCCCGGAGGAGGCGCCGGTGACCACCGCGCGATTGTCGGCGCTCGGGTCGGGCAGATTCATCTCTTCACCTCGATCGCTGGTGTGAGCTTCGGGATCCGGCCAGTCTAGGCCGCCGGCTCGGCCCGGGAAGCCGATCACACCGAGTGATGACCTTCCGTGCGACACGTTCCCCGGCACGGTTACCCGATCAGTCCAGGCCGCGGGCCTGCTCCCAGCCGGTAACACCGGGCAAGGACCCGGCCGGGTGATCCACCACGCCGGGCAGGAACCTCCCGCCGTCGCACCCGGCCGCCTCCCCGCCCGCCCCCGATGACCTTGTGTGACCGCTCACAAACCGACCGTTGGCCGGGCGGGATCTGTGCTACCACTTTCCTTCACGACCAGGGCAAGCATCGCAGCTTCACCTGCCGAGAGGACGTCAAGTGAGCACCTCCGCGGCCGCACTGGACATGGTCGGCACCGACCGTTACCCACTCACCGAACCGGGCAGCCCGGCCTGGCAGGAGGTCGTCGCGAACGCGCGGGCGGAGCTGGCCGCTTTCGGCTGCCACGTGCTCGCCGACTTCATCCGGCCCGAGCTGCACGAGGCGCTGCGGGCGGAATGCGCGCAGCTGGAGGCGTACACGTACGCCAAAATCGAAAAGGTAAACGCCTACAACACCGCGATCGGCGAGCCGCTGCCCGAGGACCATCCGGGCCGCACGATCATGGAGCGCGGCAACGCTTTCGTCGCGCGGGACCGCATCCCGGCGTCGTCGATCATCAGCAAGCTCTACACCAGCCCGCTGTTCCAGCGGTTCGTCGCCGGCTGTTTCGGCCTGCCCGTGCTGCACGAACTCGCCGATCCGCTCGCCGGGCTGACGCTCAACGTCATCGCGCCCGGTCGCGCGCATCCGTGGCACTTCGATACGAACTCCTACACCGTCAGCCTGCTCACCCAGGCTGCCGGCGAAGGTGGAATCTTTGAATACTGCCCGAACATCCGGTCCGCGGCGGACGAGAATTTCCCGGCCGTGCGGGCGGTGCTCCGGGAGGACGGCACCCATCCGGTGCACCGTCTCCGCCTCCGTCCGGGGGACCTGCAGTTGTTCCAAGGACGCTTCGCCTTGCACCGGGTCACTAAGGTGGGTGGCGGGATCGCGCGCCACTCCGCGATCTTCGCCTACAGTGAGCGCCCGGGGGTCATCGGCAGCGCGGAACGGACCAGGCAGCTGTTCGGCCGGGTCCTGCCCGCCCATCTGCTAGGGCGCCCCGACCGGGGTGACGAACTGCTCGACTAGATCAGGAGCCTGGCCCGTGCCTTTCGACTCGACCGGCAAGATCTCGTTCGACCACATCTACACCGAACCCGACCCGCGGCCGTTCTTCACCACGCTGCAGCGCGTCGGCTACGACATCCCGCAGCGTGCGAAGCCGTACGTCGCGAAGCTGATCGACGCGCACCCCGCCGAGCGTCCGACCCTGCTCGACGTCGGCTGCTCGTACGGCGTCAACGCGAGCCTGCAGCGCTGCGCCACGACGATCGACGAGGTGTACACCCATTACACCGACCCAGCCGTACTCGCCATGAGCCGCGACGAGCTGCTCGAAGCCGACCGCGCGCGCATCACCGACACGAGCGCCGCGCGGTTCTACGGCCTGGACAGCTCCGCGCCGGCGCTCGCGTACGCGCTGTCGGCCGGGTTTCTCGACGAGACGATCCACGCGGACTTCGAACGCGACGACCCGGACAGCGCCCAGAGCGCGCTGCTGGAGGACGTCGATCTCGTCGTCTCCACCGGTGCCGTCGGCTACGTCACCGAGAAGACCATCACGCGGATCGCCCGCGGCGCGCGGCCGTGGATGGCCCACTTCGTGCTGCGGATGTTCTCCTACGCGCCGGTCGCGGACAGCCTGGCCTCGCTGGGCTACGAGACCGCGGAGGTCGACGGCGTGTTCCGGCAGCGGAGCTTCGCCTCCGAAGAGGAGCAGGCGCAGATCATCGGCAACCTGACCGCTGCCGGTGTCGACCCGACCGGGCTGGAGTCCGAAGGTTCGCTCTACGCGCGGTTGTACGTTTCCCAGCCTGCGGGCGCGGCCGTGGATCTCGCGGCCCTGCTCGGCGCTGTTTCGCCTCGAGAAGAAGGATGACCGTGAGCAGTCCGGGATGGTCCACCCGCACCTTCGGCAACGACGACCGGCTGCCCCGGGTCCCGGTCCCCACGTTGGAGCACAGCGGCCGCCGCTTCCTGGAGTGGTGCGCGCCGCTGCTCACGGCGGAGGAGCTGGCCGAGACCGAAGCCGCGGTCGCGGCGTTCCTGGCGCCGGACAGCCCGGCGCACGAACTCCAGGCCACGCTGGAGGCGTACGACCGCTCGCCCGGTGTACGCAGCTGGCTCGACACGTTCTGGCCGTACCGCTACCTAGGCCGCCGCGACCGGATCGCGCTCAACGCCAACTTCTTCTTCCTGTTCCGCGAGTCTCCGCTGGGCCAGGTGGAGCGGGCGGCCGAGCTGACCGCGTCCGCCGTCGATTACAAGCTGAAGGTCGATGACGAGCTGCTGCCGCCGGTTCTCGTGCGGGGAGTGCCACAGTCGATGGTGCAGCACAAGTTTCTCTTCTCGGCGACGCGGATCCCGGGCGTGGAGCTGGATACTGCGCGGACGCCGTATCGCGAAGGCTGGGAAGGGCCTTCGCGCGAGCGGCACATCGTGGTGTTCCGCAAGAACACCCCGTACCGGCTGGACGTCCTCGACGAGAACAGCCGCCCGTACTCCGCCGAGCAGCTCGCCGACGGTCTGCGCGCGATCCTCAAGGACGACCACGTCGCCGACGTCGCCGCCGGGCACTTCACCACGAAGGCCCGCGCGGAGTGGGCCGCCTCGCGTGCGGCGCTGATCGAAGCCGGGAACGGCGCGGCGCTGGACACCATCGAGACGGCGCTGCTCTGCCTGTGCCTGGACGATTTCACGCCGTCCACCGCTCTCGAAGCCTGCGACCGGCTGCTGCACGGAGACAGTGGCAACCGCTGGTTCGACAAGGCCGTATCGCTCATCGTCTTCGAGGACGGCACCGCCGGGATCAACGTCGAACACTGCGAACTCGACGGCACCACCATCCTCGGCTTCACCGACGCCGTGCTGACCGGCTCGCGTGCACCGCGGGAGCCCGCTTCCGGCGTACCCCGCTACGAGCCCGTCGAGTTCACCCTCACCGACGCACTCCGCGAGGACGCCCTTGCTGCCGGCGCCGCCTTCGCCGCGTACGCCGACGCGACCGCGACGCAGACCGTCTCGTTCGACTTCGGCGCGAACCGGGCGAAGGAGCTAGGCATGTCCCCGGATGCCTTCGCGCAGTTGGCGTACCAACTGGCCCACCGACGCGCGAAAGGCCTCACCGGCGCGACGTACGAGTCCATCGCCACCCGGCAATTCCAGAACGGCCGCACTGAGGCTATGCGCGTTGTCACGCCCGAGGTCGTCCGCTTCGCCGACGTCATGACCACTTCCACCGCCTCACTCGACGACAAGCGTGAAGCGTTCCGCACCGCCGCCACACAGCACGTCACCCGCGCGAAGCAATGCCAAGCCGGCGACGCCCCGGAACAACACCTCTGGGAACTGCAGCTGATCGCCCAACGCCGCGGCGACCCGGAGCCGCCCGCCCTGTACACCTCGCCAGGCTGGCTGAAGTCGCGCAACGACTACCTCAGCACCAGCTCGGCGCCGTCGGTCAACATCCAGTACTTCGGCTTCGGCTCGACCAGCCAGCAGTGCATCGGCGTCGCGTACGTCCTGCTGCCGGACCGTTGGAACATCTACCTCAGCACACCGAAACCTGTCGCCGCCGAGATGCACCGCTTCGCGGAGGAACTGAGCGTCGCGGTCCGGGAACTGCAGGAGTTGCTGGCCTAGCGTCGGTACCCGCTCAGTTCACGAGTGCACGCAGCTGTGCGATCAGCGTTTCCGGACGCGCCGGGGTGACGTTGACGTACCGGCCCTGCCCCGGTTCGCCGTTGACAGAGAACAGATAACGGCCGCGCGAGGTGTCGTAGTAGGTACAAAGGTTGCCGCCGCTGGTGCGACGTCCACCAATCCGGTCACGGGTCGCCGCGGCGAACTGGGCGGCACCGCTACGCGGGAGACCCGCGACGTCCATGACCCTCCGGACGTCGCGGCGAGGCGGTGCGCCGTCCATGGCACGCCGGAGGTCCGCTTCCGGAACCGACATCGCCGGGCCTGCCCCGGGCCCGTTGGCCGGCAATTCGCCCGCCAGCTCTTCGGCAAGCGCTTCCGCCCGCGCCGGCCGAATCAGCACGTGATCCGACGACGGTGCACGGCAAGCCAGCACCGCGTCCTGTCCTTCGGCGGACACCAGCACGCGATAACGACGATCCGGCCCGGAATCCACCAGCGCGGACAGCTCACGGGCACCCCGGCACAGCACGATCATCGTCCGCGCGAAATCACCCCTCAGCCCGCCGCTGTTCCCAATACCTCGCTCCGACAATGCCTGCGCCGCACCGTCGCGAACAGAGCGGAACCTTTCCGGCGCCCGCCAGACCGGTGCCCCGGCCAGTGCTGCCGGGAGCGAAACCCCCGCCAGCTCGGCGGCCAGCGCCAGACACCCGACCGGCAACACCAGTGCCCGATCATGCACGAGCATCCCGGTCAGAGCCCGATCACCGGCGGCACCGCCCTGGGCAACTCGCCGACCAGCGCGTCGTCCGGATCGGCTTCGAGGAGATAGTCCGCCGTCTTGTGTTCCTGGTCCCCCTCGCCCTTGCCGCCTTTGCCCCCGGCGCCCATGCCACCCATCCCCGGCGCCCCGGCCCGCCCGCCGGATCCCGACGCCGGTGTCCCGGCGCGGGCTGCCACCCCGTCGTTCACCGCACCCGCGCCGCTGCCCACCCCACTTCCCACACCCGCCCCGGTGCCCGCGCCCCGCCCGACGCTGCCACCGCCGACCGCCCCGCTGCCCGCGCCGTAACTCCCGCTACCGCCACCCGCGCCACCCGGCCCGAACCCACCTGTCGGGCCGAACCCACCGACCGCACCAAACCCGCCTGTCTGGCCAAACCCACCGGGCGGCCCGAACCCACCGTTCCCGCCCGTTGGCCCGAAACCACCAGGCAGGCCAAGCCCACCCCCACCGGTACCGGACTGGCTCCCGATCGAATTCCACCCACCCGGTCCGACCCCCGTGGTGCTGGCAGGCGGGACGTAACCCGCGCTGGTAGTGCCGGCCGACGGGGCATGGGACCCCGATCCCGAGACACCCGGACCGCTCCCGGCATGTACCCCTGGGGCCCCTCCTGGCGCCCCAGCATGCCCACCATTGTCGCCCGGATTCCCGCGATGGCCACCCGCCGAATGCGTACCGCCAGTGACCCCACCGGCACTACCGTGCCCACCCGGCGCCGCGACCGACGGCCGATGCTCCTGCCCACCACCGTCCGGCTGCGCAGGACCGAATTCGCCACCACCGGACGGCATCGACAAATCCCCGTACTGCGACGGACTGGCCCACCTGCCGGAATTGTCAGTGGATTCCCCGTGATAAGCGTGATAACTGTCGATCACGCCTTGTGCTTTCCGATCCCACTTCTCGATCTCGTCGGCCCGATTGGTGAGAAAGGAAAACCAGGTCCCGCTGACGAGGTCACCACTCGGCCGGTCACCCAGATTTCCGGCAGACTGAACTTTGCTCTTCAGGGTGTGATACGAATTACCCTGGCCGTTGTAAAGATCCCCAGCCTGCTGGAGATGCTGACCACTGACCTTCGATGCCTGCACCAGCGGCCCCGCACCGGCGTAGGCCTGCCCCGCCGCGTCACCCTTCCAGCACTGGCTCATCTTGTCCTGCAACCGCTGCATCCGACCCGCGACCTCGTCATGCTGCGCGGCCAGATCGCCGCTGGTCGTCGAGCCGTGGAACAGGTCGCCGGGCCCCACTCCCGCGCGCACCAGATCGATGATCTGCTGCGCCGACAACTCCGAATCCACTACGCACCACCCTTGAGCTTGGCCACCACAAGTTCCGCCGCTTTGGTTGCCACCGGACAGGGGGCGTTGTAGGAGGGCGAACTGGTCCACAGAGTCGCCCCGACTGTAACCAATTCGTCGTTCGTGATCCCGACCATGATCTGACACCCACCACTTTTACGGTCATCCATAGTAGCGGTGAAGGCCGCCGGATATCCCGCAACATCCGGAGCCGGCTCGAAGTACCCGGCGCCACCATTCTGGCCATTTTCATAGACAGTCGCCAAGCCACCTTGGCCGACGATAAAACTTACACCGAAACCGCTGCCTTTCTCACCGTTCCAGTGGCACATCGGAAACCTGCCGCCGCTCTTTCCGCTAGTACGGACACCGTCGATGAACTGGCCCGCCTGCGCATGCGTCAGCAATCCGCAAGGATCCTGTTCGAATTTGCTTGCGTTCAAGGGGTTGGACACCTGCGGCACTGTCGGACCGGTACTGATCGACACAGGCGGAGCTGACGTGGCCGGGCTGGGCGTTCCGGACGGGGACGAGCATGCCGTCGCCACCAAGAGCGCGGCGGCGGTCATGGCGGAGAGAGCGAGGGTCTTGATCACCGGATTATCCTTGCTTACGCACCGCATCGGTGTTCGCGCTCTCCCTCTTCCCATAATTGTCGATCGCCGTCCTCAGTTTGTCCACGTAACCCTGCGCATAGACGAATTGCTGCTGCAAACTGGCCAGATAGGCCAGCGCATGGCTTCTCGCAGCTCTTATCTGGACCGTACTGCCCGGGTCCTTGGCAGGTTGTCGCAAGCCCGGCAATGGCTGCGCTCGCTCGCGCATACGTCGAAGCTTGTCGGCGATCTCCTGCCACTCCGGAAGCAGCGCCTTCAGCGCATCGAGATCCATCTCGAACCGGCCACCCGCCACCGCCGCATTCGCGCTCACATCTTGGACCGCATTCTGCGCAGCGGACACCACCGCAGCCGGATTCGGCACCACCACCGAAGCCGCCCGCTCAGCCTCACGCTGAGCCAACTCCTCCGGCGGGATATACCCTGCATGGCCACTCGGCCCCTGACCATTCGACACGCGATGCCCCTCCTCCTCGACCGGCCGCTCAATCACGGCGAACCCGGCCGTCCCCTCCACCTGTCACACGACCACACGCGGTCACACCATCACTCTAGCCATGATCACCGCACGCTGTCAGCAAAGGGTGGCCACGATCGTCGCCACATTTACTGTGACCAGCGAATACCCTGCCTCCTAATGGCGTGAGCGTCACCTCATGCAGACAGGGCAGCTCGGCCGGCCAACCCCGGGACAGAATATCCCACGATTCCGGAAACAAATCTCTACCCCAGATGCAACACGATTTCCGCAGCAAGAACCCCAATCCCCTCACGAATCCGCCAAGGAACCCCCACCACCCCCCGGGCAGACGAAGTCCGCAGGATTCCGGACATCACCCCCCGCCACCGCCCCGCCTCCGGGAACGCTCGTGATCATGAAGCGACGACCGGCCCAGCGGGTCTACCTCCTCCTGGGCGCTCTCTGGGCGGGCCAGTCGATGGCCCCGGGGTTCCTCGGGCTCGGCGGGCTGACGACGATCCTCTACCAGCAAGGCGTCTCCCTGGAGCAGCTCGGCGCGTTCCAGGCGCTGACGATCCTCGGGCTGGTGAAGTTTCTCTGGGCACCGTTGGTGGACCGCTACGGCGCACGGCGTTTCGGGCACTACCGGTCGTGGCTGCTGGTGACGCAGCCGGCGATGACGCTGGCGGTGGCCGCGCTGATACCGCTCGACCCGGTCGGGGATCTCGGCGGCGTGACGGTGCTGGTGCTCGTACTGTGGGTGCTGATGGGCACGCAGGACGTCGCCACGGACGCCTTGTCCATCCGGTTGCTCGACGAGTCCGGGCGCGGGGTCGCGAACGGTATCCAGACCGCGGCCGGGTTTGTCGGCACGATTCTGGGCAGCGGCGCGGTTCTGCTGGTCTATGACCGGATCGGCTGGACGGCGGCGCTGCTCATCCTCGTGGTGGCGACCGCGTTGCCGATGCTGCCGGTGCTGCGGTTCCGGGAACCGGCGCCGGTGCGGCCGGAGCGAAACGGGCTCGCGACGCTGGCGGACCTGCTGCGCCAACCGGGGGTGGCGCGGTGGGCGTTGATCCTGCTTCCCTTGCCGTGGGCGGGAATCGGGGGCTATTTCACGCTGCTCAACCCGATGTTGCTCGACGCCGGCTGGTCGCTGTCGCAGATCGGCGTCGTGGTCACCGTGTTCGGCAGCCTGGTCGCGATCGCGGGTGGTCTGGCCGCGGGGCCGATCACCGCGCGGCTCGGGCAGCGGCGCAGTCTGCTGGTGTTCGGCATCGCGCAGCTCATCGTCGTGCCCGGGCTGTTCGCGGTGGCGTACGGCCATGCCGACCCGCTGTTCACCACGATCATCATCTGCCTGGTCCACCTCGTCTACGCAGCGGCGACCACCGCGGCGTCCACCGTCTCCATGGATCTGTGCAGGCCGGACAGCGCGGGCAGCGACTACACGGCGCTGAGCACGGTCGGCACCGCGGTCTCGTTCGGCGTGGGCGCGGCGAGCACCGCGCTGGCGGGCACGTTCGGCTATCCCCTGCTGCTCGCCGCGGCCGTGGTGCTGCTGGCTGTCGGGGTGCTCGCCACGCTGCTGTTCTTTCCCAAACGGGGGCATATCCCGGAGACGAGGCACGAGATCAGTATCGCCTAGTGTCCTTTTTAGACACTAATTCCCCAACCATGGCCGGGAAAGGGGTCCGGCTGAGCTTCTCCGAGACTTCCCACAGGCGCGCGGATCGTCCTCGCTGCGAAGCCGGGAGTACAGGGCCTGCTCGGCGGGCGCGCCGGACAGGTGCCCGAGACTGCTGGGGCCGTGGAAGGGCCCGCCACGTGCATCCGGGGAAGTGGCGGGAAGCAGCACGGTTTCGACCGTCCCGAGCAGGATGCCGCGACGGGAGAGCGCCCGGATCCCGGACGGCGAGAGTGTCCCGTGCCCGGCCGAGTTCCGGGCGCGCATTCAGCAGGCCGGTCGGGGCGACGCCGGGGTGCGAGAGATTGCTGGTGATCCCCCAGCCACCGGCCTGGCTGCGCCGTTCCAGTTCGAGCCCGAACACGACTGGCGGTACGCGCGCTGAGGGTGATAGGACCGTTCCCAGCCGAGGTCGTCCCAGTTGATCGCGTTCGCCGCGATGCTGACCTGCGAGGTCACCCGGACACGTCCCGCGCGCAGCAGCGGCAGCAGGCCGGCGACGAGCGCGAAGTGCCCCAGGGGGTTGCTGCCGAACTGCAGTCCGAACCCGTCGACGGTGGTCAGCCGTTTCGGTGACCTTGCTCGACCCCGAACACAGCGATTCCGGGGAGTGAGAGCCACGAAAGCTGAAGCTGCTCTCGGTCATCGGAACGCAGCAGCTCAGTTCGCCTCGGTAACCCGGGGAATCCATCTCGGACAGAGGGACCAGAAAGCCCCTCCCCTTTAACATATAGCGCACCCCCGGTCTTGCGGCAAGACCCCGGTGACCGGGCAGAATCGTCGGTCCTGGCCGGAACAGGACCCCGGCCGGAATCGGAAGTACGGGGGACGAACAACGTGGCACAAATCAAGGGCATCGGCGAGACGGCCGGGCCGCTGGTGCTGGACTTCTCCGCGATCGGCCGGGAGCAGGTCCCGGTGGTCGGCGGCAAGGGCGCACAGCTGGCGGAACTCTCGCGAATCGAGGGAGTCCGCGTCCCCGCCGGGTACTGCGTGACCACGCACGCCTTCCGGAGCGTGCTGGCGGACGTGGCAGGGCTCACGGCGGGAATCGACCGTTTGTCCGAATTGGATCCGGGCGATCGGGACGCGATCGCCGCCGGGAGCGCGCGGGTGCGCGAGATCATCGCCGGCGCGCCGGTTCCGGATGAGGTGGCGGCGGCGTTGCTCGCACCGCTCGACGAGCAGGCCGCCTACGCCGTCCGTTCCAGTGCGACCGCCGAGGATCTGCCGACGGCCTCGTTCGCCGGTCAGCAGGACACGTATCTGAACGTCACCGGGCGGGCGGCGATTCTGCACCACATCCGGCGTTGCTGGGCCTCGCTGTTCACCGACCGGGCGGTGACCTACCGGCTGCGCAACGGATTCGGCCATCGTCGGGTGGAAATGGCCGTGCTGGTGCAGCGCATGGTCGATTCGGCGGCGTCCGGGATCCTGTTCACCGCCGATCCGATCACCTCGGACCGGAAGGTCACGAGCATCGACGCCGGGTTCGGACTCGGGGAAGCCCTCGTTTCCGGACTCGTGAACGCGGACAGCTATCGGGTGCGCGAAGACGAGATCGTCGAGAAAACGGTTTCCACCAAGCGATTGGCGATCCGCCCGCTACCCGGCGGTGGCACGCGGGAGGACACACTGGCACCCGAAGCCGGGGAGCTGCCCGCGCTCACCGACGAACAAGTGCTGCGGCTCGCGCGGCTGGGACGGCGGATCCAGGCGTATTTCGGCCGTCCGCAGGACATCGAGTGGTGCCTGGACGGCGGGGGTTTCCAGATCGTGCAGAGCAGGCCGATCACCACGCTGTACCCGATTCCACCGTCCACAAGCGACGGCAATCGCGTCTACCTCTCGGTCGGTCACCAGCAGATGATGACCGACGCGATGCGGCCGCTCGGGTTGTCGGTGTGGCAGCTGACCACGCCGTGGCCGATGGCCGAGGCGGGCAGCCGGCTGTTCGTCGACCTGACCGCGCGCGTGGCGACGAAGGTCGGCCGCGCCGGGTTCCTGGACATGCTGGGCGCGTCGGATCCGATGACGCGCGACGCCCTGCAAACCGTATTCGACCGCGGTTTCCTGCCGGAGCCCTCGGACGGTGGCGAAGTCCTGTCGCCGTTCGGCGTCACGCCCGAACCGATCGAGATCGATCCGGCGTTCGTGCACGCATTGATCGCGGAGAACCAGCGGTCCGTCGCCACCCTCACCCGCGAGATCCGGAAGAAGCGGGGCATCGCGCTGTTCGAGTTCATCCGGACGGATCTGCAGGAGATGAAACGGCTTCTGTTCAACCCGCAAAGCCATCAGGCGATCATGGCCGGGATGGGCGCCACGACGTGGCTGAACGAGCATATGCGCACGTGGCTCGGCGAGGAGAACACGACCGACGTCCTTTCGCAATCCGCACCTGACAACGTTTCGTCGGAGATGGGGCTGGCCCTGCTCGACGTCGCGGATGCCCTCCGTCCGAATCCGGAAGTGGTGAAATTCCTGCACACCGTCACCGACGACGGCTTCCTGGACGAATTGCCTGCCCTGCCGGGCGGTGGCGAATCACGCGCCGCCATCGTCGCCTATCTCGATGCCTACGGCATGCGCTGCACCGGCGAGATCGACATCACGCGGCCGCGCTGGAGCGAGCAGCCCACCGCACTGCTGCCGGTCCTGCTGGGCAACGTCGAGAACTTCGCACCCGGCGAATCCCGGCGCCGTTTCGAGCACGGCCGGGAAACAGCCCGCCAGAAAGAACAAGACCTGCTCGAACGCCTGCGCAACCTGCCGGACGGCGCACGGAAAGCCGAAGAGACCAAGACGGAGATCGCTCGGCTACGCACCTTTATCGGCTATCGCGAATACCCGAAGTACGGCATGATCAGTCGCTATTTCCAGTACAAGAAGGCGTTGCTGGCCGAGGCGGACCGGATGGTCGCGGCCGGGATTCTCGAAGCCCCACAGGACTGCTACTTCCTGCGTTTCGAGGAGTTACACGAAGCCGCTCGCACCGGCACCGCCGACGCGGACCTCATCCGGCAGCGCAAGGAAGAATTCGCCGCACACCAGAAGCTCACGCCACAGCGAGTACTCACCTCCGACGGGGAAACCGTTTCCGGCAGCCACCACCGCGACGACGTTCCCGAGGGCGCGCTCCCCGGCCTGCCGGTGTCCACCGGGACGGTCGAAGGCCGCGCCCGCGTGGTCCTCGACCTGGCCGAGGCCGACGTGGCCGCCGGGGACATCCTCGTCACCGCCTATACCGACCCCAGCTGGTCCCCGGTGTTCGTCCGGATCGCCGGGCTGGTCACGGAAGTCGGCGGCCTGATGACCCACGGCGCGGTGGTCGCCCGCGAATACGGCCTCCCCGCCGTCGTCGGCGTCCCCGAGGCCACCCGCCGGATCCGCGACGGCCAGCGGATCCGGCTGGACGGCACCCTCGGACACGTCGAACTCCTCGACTGAAGCCACAAGCTGTGAAGGGCACCTTCACGGACGCTGAGGCCGTGAAGGTGCCCTTCACAGCCTTCAGGAGCGGACCGCCACGACGGCGTCCAGTTCGACGATCGCGCCGGCTGGGAGCACCGGTGCCGGGAGCGCGGTCCTGGCGTGTCTGCCCGCCTCGCCGAGCACGTCGATCAGGAGCTGTGAGGCACCGTCCACAATGGTCGGCTGGCCGGTGAAGTCCGGGGTCCCGGAAACCCACGCGGTCAGCTTCAGCACCCGCTCGACCCGGTCGAGCCCGACGGCGGCGTGCAGCCGGGCCAGCAGGTTCAGCGCGGCCACCCGGGCAGCGGCCACGCCTTCGGCCGTGTCCACCGTTTCGCCGAGACGGCCGGTCAGCACCACTCCGGCCCCGGTACGCGAGATCTGACCGGAGACGAACAGCAACTCGCCCCACTGGGTGGTCGCCTCGTAGGCGTACTTGGGCGGCCCGAGCACCGGCAGTTCGAGGGACAGCGCGTCGAGCCGCTCCAGCGCCGACGTCATCGCTTGCTCACGATGTACGTGCGGTCGGACCCGATGTACCAGAGATCCTCGGTGCCGATCGCGGCGTTGTCGTACCGCCACGGGATTTCCGCGGCGCCGAAGGACCCGGCCGTGAGCACGTGCCGGTACCCGGGCCGGAGTTCGTTCGCGAACGACTCCTGCTTGCCCATCAGGTGCCCGACGTTGCGTTTGCGGTACTCCGCCCGGAAATCCACCTCCGGACCCAGCATGCCGATCTCGATCATCCGGTCCAGATGAGGCTCCAGATACCGCATCGTGCCCTCGTGCACGTCTTCACACACCACGCCCGGCTTCAGCTGTCCGATGATGCCTTCCCGCACCACGTCGAAGAAGAACGCATACGCGGCCTTCGCCGCCTCGGTGCGGGGCAGCGATCGCGCCATGTCCGAAGTCGCCACGGTCACCCCGTCGAAGGCGACGCGGACCCCCGCGTCCAGCTGGATGCAGGTGGTCTCGTCGTTGATCGGGAAGTCCACCGGCGGCCCGGGGAAAAGCATCCGGTTGGACGAGTGCAGGTTCGTGAAATAGGGCTTGACCGCGAAGTCGATCCCGTTCTCCTTGCGGAATTCGGCGATCTTGTCGAGATACACCGCGTTGATGTCCAGCTCTGAGAAGGCGCGCCCGGCGGCCAGCCCGGCCTCCGCCCAGGCCAGTGCCTCCTCGATGGCGAACACGCTCGTCCGGGCCGCGACCACCTGGAACGCCAGGTCCTCGTGGTCACGGATGTCGCGCCAGTGCGCGAGATCCGTGGACACCGGAACGAGTTCCGCCCCCTCGTGCTCAAGCTCGCGGGCGAGGCCGACGCCGATCCACTCGTCCTCCACCCCGGTCCGCGCGCCGGAAGCCAGCGCACGCACCGCCGCACCGGTGGACGGGAACCGCGCGACCGGCGTCCCGGGGATCCCGGCCGTGCCGTCCGGGGCGAGCACGAGCAGCCGGTTCGTGCCGGCCAGCCACAGCGCGGTCGCGCCCTCCGCACCGGCGAACCCGGTCACTTCGCTGAAGTTCGGCGGGGCGGCGAGCAGCAGTGCGTCGAGGGAACGCCTTTCGGCGAGTTCGCGCAGCGCTTCGAACCGGGTGTCGACGTCCACAGTGAACTGCTCGGCAAGACCGGCGAGGTGCTCGACGTCCTCGATCAACCGCCGCGCGGTCTTGACGCCCTCGGCGCGCCATCCGGCGAACCGCGCCAGCACCTGCGCGGGGTCGATCTCGTAGGCGGTGACCGGGGCCGGCGCCTGATCGTCCGCGACGAGGTCGACCGTGCCGGACAGCGTGCGGTAGTGGCTGTAGACCACATCCGCCGCGAGGCGCACCGGGCCATCGCCGGCCAGCTCCGCGACCAGGGCCGTGAGCGACGCCGACGCGGGGGTGTCGGCGATGATCCGCGGGTCGATGGTGACCCACGGGGCGTAGAACCGGATCTGCTCCTTCGGGACCCCGGCGGACAGGACGTTGCCCTGCTCCTGCTGGCGCACCAGCAGATACCGGTCCTCCCCGCGCTCCGCGATCAACGGCGCGACCAGCGGGTGGGAGTCCAGGCGGATCGCGGAGAACAGCAGGCTCTTGCGCGCGTCGAGGCCGTAGCGTCGCTCGACCTCGGCGGGGTCGGCGGTCAGGGTGAGCATTCGGGCTCCTCTCGAATCACTGTCTATTGAGGACTGTGGCGGTGGCGCGGCGGCGGTCAGCTGATGCCCGCCGTGACTCCGATGTGGGCTTCGATCTCCGTGACATAGCCCGAGAATTCCGGCGAGAACCGGTGCGTGGTGTCCCGCGGCCGGGGCAGGTCGATCGTGACGTCGGCGACGATCCGGCCGGGCTTGTCGCCCACGACCACCACCCGGTCGCCCAGCCAGACGGCCTCGGAAATACTGTGCGTCACGAACAGCACGCTGCACCCGGTGGTGCGCCAAATGCGCTGGATCTCGAAGTTCATCGAGTCACGGGTCATCGCGTCGAGCGCGCCGAACGGCTCGTCCATCAGCAGCAGGTCCGGCCGCGACACCAGCGCGCGGCAGATCGCCACCCGCTGCTGCATCCCGCCGCTGAGTTCGTAGGAGTACCGCTTGGCCTTGTCGCCCAGGCCGACCATCTCCAGCAGTTCCCTGGCGTAGTCGCGGGACTGCTCGTTGCGGGTGCCGCGGAATTCCAGCGGCAGCAGCACGTTGTCCAGGTTGTTCCGCCACGGCAGCAGCACCGGGGCCTGGAACACCATCGCGATGTCCTCCACGCCCTCGCTGATCGGCCTGCCCTTGACCAGGATCCGGCCCTCGGTGGGTTCCTGCAGCCCGGAGATCGTCTTGAGCAGCGTGGTCTTCCCGCTGCCGGACTGGCCGACGATGGACACGAACTCGCCGGGCCGCACCCGGAAGTCCAGTCCTTTGAGGACCGGATGCTCCCGCCCGTCCCGGGACCGGTAGGTCTTGCCGACGTTCTCGATCGAGATGGCGTAGTCGTCGTTCATCTTCTTCTCCGTCCCGGCGTTCACGGTGCCTGGATTTTCTCGTTGCGCGGCAACGGTTCGAGGTAGGCGTTGCTGTACACGTCGGCCGGAGTGAGCTTGGCCTTGGCGTTCATCCCGAGGTAGCGGCGGGCCACGTCGAGCACCTTCTGCACCCCGGCGTCGTCCATCACGCCGAACTTGTCCGCGCCGGGCCCGTTGCCCCAGTTGAGCGCACACTGCTGACCGATCGCGAGCGTCACCGTCCGGTCCTCGAAACCGGAGACCTCCTGCTGGAAATCGTGCGCGGCGTCCAGCGGATGCGCGCACGCCCAGAGGTAGCCTTTCTGCATCGCGCGGTTGAACCGCCTGATCTGATCGGGATCGGTCTTGAGCTTGTCGTCGGAGGCGATGATCCCGTTGCCGTACAGGTCGATGCCGAGATCGGACCACTTCAGCACGACGGCCTGCTTGCCGAGCGCGTCGATGGCAGGCCCGTCGGAAACGTAGAGGGCCAGGTTCGCGTCCCACTGCCGGGCCAGCAGGCCCGGGATCTTCGACGCGCTCGAAGCGTGCACCACGTTGACCTCGCCCGGCTTCAGGCCGAGCTTGTTCATCGCGAGCGGCCACATCGCGGTCATGGCGCCGGCGCCCTCGGTCGCGACCGTCTTGCCCGGCAGGTCCTTCCACGTGGAGATCCCGCTGCCCGCCAGCGCGACCACCGCGTACGCCGACCTGGCCTGCAGCAGATCGACCTGCTTGACCTTGGCGCCGCGCCCCTGGCTGGTGACGGTCGCGCCGAAGTCCGCCCAGCCGACGTCGACCTTGCCGGTCTCGACGGAGGTGACGGTGTTCGTCGAGCCCGAGCCCGGCATCACCGTGAGGTCGATGCCTTCTGCCGCAAAGAAACCACGCTCCATCGCCGAGACGAACAGGGCGTGCTTCGGGAGATACCCAACGTCGAGCATCAGCGTCATCGAGTCGCGCCCGTCCGAGCTGCCGCAGCCGGCGAGCGTCGCGAGCAGCGCCGCCATCGCGGCCACGGCCGTCCACCGGCGGGTTCGCGGCACCGAGTTCCGTATCCGCATCTTCACTCCCCCGCTCAGCTCGAGTGGTTCTTCCACGGGACGAGCCTGCGTCCCGCTTGATCCACAAGGAAGAACAACGCCAGCGCGATCACCGCGAGGATGATGAACGCGGCGAACATCGACGCCAGGTCGACCTGGCTGTTCGCGAGCAGGATCACGTAGCCCAGCCCCTTCGAACCGGCGATGAACTCACCGACCACGGCGCCGCCGACGGCCAGCGAGATCGAGATCTTCGCGCCGGAGAGCACCGCCGGGAGCGCGTGGATGAACTCGATCTTCGTCATCTTCTTCCACTGCGAGGCCTTGTTGATCCGGGCCAGCTCCTGCAGCTCGTGCGGGACCGAGCTGAGCCCGTCGTAGGTGTTGATCACCAGCGGGAAGAACGCTATGGCCATGGCCACGAAGGCCTTCGACTCGAAGCCGAACCCGAACCACACGATGAACAGCGGCGCGAGCGCGACCTTCGGGATGGTGTCGATCGCGATCAGCGCGGGGTAAAGGAAGCTGCGCACCGTCGACGAGTAATGCAGCGCCGCCCCGCACAGCACGCCCAGCGCGGTGCCGAGCGCGAACCCGGCGAGCGCCTCCTGGAGCGTGACGAAAGTGTTGCTCAGGAAGTACTCCGGTCGTTCGGCCAGCTCGGCGAACGCCGAAAACGGCCCGACCAACAGGAATTCCGGCGGATCGAAGATGGCCACCGCGATCTGCCACACCGCGAAGATGCCGACGATCCCGGCCACGGCCTTGACCGCCGCGACAACCGCGTCACGGTTCGGGCCACGCCGCCGGGTCTTCTCCGCCACGGGCACGGTGGATTGCGCAGCAGTGCTGCGAAGCTCAGAAGTGGACACCGCGCACGCTCCCCTCACCTCGGGTGTGGCCCGCGGACGGAGTCCGGTCCGGCGATGTCGATGTTTGCGGTGTCATGGGTCCTCACAACGGTGGAAGGGGATGGTGCCCCGGGCGGCGGCCCGGAGGGGTGGGATCGGCGGCCGGGTGCGGGTGGTTTTTCCGGCCTGGCAAGGGATGGATCGACGGCCTCGGGCGGGTTCTCCGGTCGGGGACGGCTGCGTCGGCGGCACCGGGGTGGCGGGTGCGGCGGCGGGGTGGGATGGCGAGCACCGGGGTGGCGGGTGCGGCC